>JAHBXN010000005.1:300000-402061 GCA_019636475.1 Phycisphaerae bacterium | reverse complement strand
CAAGCGAATGTGTGACTGCCACATCCGTTACGTCGATTCGTCATGGAATTCTCTCCTTTTGTGTCCGGATTCAACCTGAATTGGAGAGCGCGACCGCACGCCTCACATGCACTCCGCCGCCAGATGAATATGGCTTCCGAGGCATGGTGAATGCCCTTTATTTATCAGACTCGTGGTTCCCTGCGCCCGTCAGACCAGCATATCCCCCCCAAGAACCCAATTCAATCAAATAAGAGCCTCTAAAAGTATCCATGTTTCAAACGTCGCCAACAGATCAAGGCGCAGCCCAGCGTCAGGAAGGCCGAGTGAATGTCTGCTCGGCGATCATAACGAATGCGCAATCGGCGGAACTGGTGCAGCCAACTGATGGTTCGTTCCACGACCCAGCGTCGCTTGCCCAATCCGCTGCCGTGCTCGGCGTTTCGGTGGGTAATCGCCGGTGCAATGCTGCGCGCCCACAGCGCCATTCGATGGGCGTGCGAGTCGTAAGCTCGATTTGCATACAGGAGATTGGGCCTGCGGCGCGGACGGCCGCGCCGACCCGGCACAAGGCGGGATTGCATCGACCAGAGGAATCAGCTGCGTGACGTCATGGCGGTTGGCCGCCGTGAGGAGGGCCGCCAACGGAACTCCGCCGCCATCCGTGGCGACATGATGTTTGCTGCCGGGCCTGCGGCGATCCGTGGGATTCGGGCCGGTTTGTTCGCCCCCCCGACCGCACGAATGGTGCCGCTGTCGGCCACAGCGCGCGACCAGTCGATCAAATTGGCGCCATTCAGCTTGGCCAGAAGCACGCGATGGATGCGATCCCAAACGCCGGCCTGTTGCCATTCGGCCAGACGATTCCACAGCGTCATGCCGCAACAGCCCATCTCGTGCGGGAAGTGCTCCCAGCCGATGCCGGTTTTTAGAACAAAGATGATTCCAGTGAGACAGAGCCGGTCGCTCTTGCGCGGTTGCCCGCCCTTGGGGCACGGCTTCCATCGAGGAAACAGCGGTTCGACAATTGCCCAGAGATCGTCGTCGACGAGAGGCTTGGCCATGTGCGTGTCCTCCATGACACCAGGTGTCATCGCATCCTGCGACATTCAAACTATCGGCCATGCTCGTCATAGTTTATGAGGTTCTTTTAGAGGCTCTTAGATTCTTGGGCAGGCGAATCAGTCCCTAGAAATGCAGGCTGCCATGCATGCCAACAACCAGACCAGCATGTAATGAACGTGGGCTCGTCGTAATTGGCTCACCATCGTGGAACTCCATTGGACAAAATCCCCAATGGATCACCCCTCAAATAACTGTGTGTCGGTTATCTTGATTTGTCGATGAAAAACGCACTATTGCCAAAGAATCGCGAGATTCTCGCGGTGGCGCATTCTCCCAACTGTGCCCCCTTGCCCATCAAATGGTCCGGTTGATCGGCGCTCAATCCGACGTTAACCTATTGTGCTGCCTCGAAATGATTGACTATGGCTCGTAGCGCGTTGCTGGAGCCCTTTATTTGGAACAGATGGCAAGCGCTGTGCTTGCCCGCTCGAAATCCGCCGGTGCAGGGGCTTCCGGCCTTCGAGAAGTGAGTTTCGTCTTACCGCCAGGCATCCCCTGTCTGGCGGGCCGTACTCAAGAAAGTCAGAACTGCATGCTTAACATCGACAACGACACCCTCGCCCAAATTGACATTTCAGATGCCGAACTCGATCGCGAAATGGCCGCGGTCTTCGGTGATGCACAGCCCAGCCTCGAAACCCTTGACAAGGCCGTCGACAAAACGGCCAACGAATACAAGGCGGATACGATTCTGAAGGGTCGCATCATTGGCATCAGTGGCAACGAAGTGATAGTCGATGTCGGCCTCAAGAGTGAGGGCTATGTGCCGCTCAGTGAGTGGGATGATCCCAGCTCGGTTGACCCGGGCGATGAAATCGAAGTGCTGCTTGAGTCGATCGAATCGGAAACAGGCACACTGCTGCTGTCCAAACGCAAGGCCGATCGGATTCGCGGCTGGGAACGCCTGCTCTCGACCTGCAAGGAAGGGGACAAAGTCAGCGGCAAGTGCATGCGGAAGATCAAGGGGGGTCTGCTTGTTGATATCGGCGTGCCCGTCTTCCTGCCCGCCAGCCAGGTCGATACGCGCCGTCCGGGAGACGTTTCGAATTACATCGGCAAGACCATTGAGGCAGTCGTCCTCAAGATTGACGAAGAGCGTCGCAATATTGTCATCTCCCGTCGCAAGCTGATCGAGACCGAGCGCGCCGCGTCGAAGTCGAAGCTCATGTCCGAGTTGGAAGTCGGACAGATTCGCGAGGGAACAGTCAAGAACATCGCCGATTTCGGCGCGTTCATTGACCTGGGCGGAATCGACGGCCTCCTGCACATCACCGACATGAGCTGGGATCGAATCGGCCACCCGAGCGAGTTGCTGCGAATCGACGACAAGGTCAAGGTCAAGGTCCTGAACTTCGACCGCGAGAAGGAGAAGATCGCGCTGGGCCTCAAACAGACACAGGCCAATCCATGGGACGACGTCGAAGCGCGATATGCCGTCGGCACCAAGGTCAAGGGCGAGGTCGTGAACATCACGCCGTATGGCGCATTCGTGAAGCTGGAAAGCGGCATCGAGGGGCTTGTGCATATTTCCGAGATGTCCTGGACCCGGCGAATCAGCCATCCGTCAGAACTGCTGAACGGCGGCGACACCATCGAAGTCGTCGTGCTGGAGATCAACAAGGACAAACAGGAAATCTCGCTTGGCATCAAGCAGACGGAAACCAATCCCTGGGAGCGCGTGGCCGAGAAGTACCCGCCAAACACGGTCGTCACCGGCAAGGTGCGCAATCTCACGAACTACGGCGCATTCGTCGAAATCGAGGAGGGTATCGACGGCCTGCTGCATGTATCCGACATGAGTTGGACCAAGAAGGTCAGTCATCCGTCGGAGTTGCTGAAGAAGGGCGACGAAGTGCGATGCGTTGTGCTGTCGGTCGATCAGGAAAAGTCACGCATTGCGCTGGGTCTGAAGCAGTTGACCGAAGATCCCTGGCTCCATGCGATTCCGGATCGCTACATCCCCGGCATGATCGTGCAGGGCAAGGTGACCAAGATCACAAACTTCGGCGTCTTTGTCGAACTCGAATCAGATCTCGAAGGTCTGCTGCACGTCTCCGAGCTATCAGACGAGCATATCGACGATCCACACAAGGCCGTGCAAATCGGTCAGGACATCGAAGTGAAGATACTTCGTGTCGATACCCAGGATCGAAAGATCGGCTTGTCGAAAAAGCGGGCCGATTGGGCTTCTGGTGGTGGCGAGGAGGGCGATCGCTCCGCTCCCAAGCAGCGCCGAGGCGGCCTGCACGGCAGCACCGGCGAGGAAGTCGGCGACAACATCATTTCCACGGCCGCCCTCTTCTCCGACAAGGACAAGAAGGATGCGGATGCCGAGGAATAAGTTGGCGCGAGACGGATCGGGTAGGCGAAGCCTGTAGCTGCTCGATATAATTGAGAAGGAAACCACGAGCCCGGGCTGGTCCGCCGGGCTCGTGCAGTTTCATTCCGGGGGGCAGGTTCCATTTCGATCGTCGTCGGCCGATAAAGTGAGCAAGCTTCATTCTGGGCGGGAACTGGCCCGTCGCAACGTGGGAAAAAGTGGGAATCGCGGGCGGGAATCGACCGATGTAGATCGCGGTTGAACTGATAAGGAGTCGGATTATCACAGTCGAACCCGGACTACAACAGTACCTGAAGCAGATCAACGAGACCGCGCTGCTCACGGCCGATGAGGAGCGCGAACTTGCGCGTGCCATTGCGCGCGGCCTCAACGCGCCGCAGCGATTTGCGCGTGGCGAGCTCACGCTGGCGGAGAAGGAACAGGCCGAGCGTCTTGGTAATGAGGCGCGCGAGCGGATGATCCGGGCGAATCTTCGCCTGGTTGTCAGCATCGCAAAGGCCTACGCGAACCGCGGCATGCCGTTGTCCGATCTGATCGAAGAAGGCAATCTCGGCTTGCTCCGTGCCGTCGAGGGATTCGACCCGGACATGGGTTCCCGTTTCAGCACGTACTCAAGCTGGTGGATCAAGCAATCCATCAAGCGGGCGCTGATCAATACCGTTCAGCCTGTGCATATTCCGGCCTACATGGTCGAGATGATCGGCCGGTGGAAGCAGGTTCACCGCAAGTTGCAGGACGAGCTGGGCCGCGCCCCGAGCATTTCTGAAATCGCCCAGCGCATGGAGCTTCCAGAGCGGAAGGTTCGCATTATCAAGCGTGCCGTCAAGGCATTCAGCGCGCCGACGCAGTCGTCCACGGTGGAAAATGGCGTTTCGCTTTCCGATATGCTGCCCGATGATCGTGCGCCATCGCCGCAGGATGCGGTTTTCAATCAGGCCGAATCGGATGCAATTCAGAAACTGCTCGAAGTGCTCGACGATCGGGAAGCGACGATTCTGCGCCTTCGTTACGGCTTGACCGACGAAGAGCCGCTCACGCTGAAGGAAATCGGCGCTCGTATTGGTCTGACGAGGGAACGCGTGCGTCAACTTGAAGGCGAAGCGCTTCGCAAGCTTGAGAAAATTCTCGGTGATCACGTCTGATTTGATCGCGGACCTGTAAGCCGACACGGCTCGTTCGCATCGATTTTCGCAATTCAATCTGTCGTTTCTGCTGGCCGTGCAGGTCGAACCGGAGACGGATCGCCAATATTGCGCCGCCGAACCCGATTTCCGGTTGCCAGTTGGTTGCATTTTGACGCATGAAAAGCACGCTAAAGTCGATCTCAGCGACTCCGATTTGCGTGCAAAAATTGCGCCGAGGATTGAATCCCGGCGCGGCTCAATCGCACAGTCAGCAAACGCGGAGAGCAGAATCCGCGGTTCAGATTGCGATACGGATCCGGCCCGAACGAAGCGCCGACTCGATGATCACAAGGGCGTCGACGGGGTCGATTCATCGATTTGCCGCTGGAGAGTGAACGCCGGCTTGACCGCCGGCTTCGGCCGGTTCTACACTCCCGATCATGTTACAGACATCACTCTACGAAACGCATAAACGGCTGGGCGCTCGGCTGGTGGAATTCGGCGGATGGGAGATGCCGGTCATGTACCGGGGCATCAACGAGGAGCACATCCATACCCGCACCGCGGCGAGCATTTTTGACGTGTCCCATATGGGGCGAATCAAATTCACCGGCGATAGTGCCGAGAAACTGCTCGACCGCGTTTGCACCCGCAACATCGCAAAGCTTGCCGTCGGGAAGTCCGCGTACAGCCACGTCTGCAACGAACAGGGAGGAATCCTCGATGACGTGATCGTGTCACGATTCAAGGATCACCTGTACACGGTGTGCAACGCCGGCAACCGCGAGAAGATACTCTCTCATTTGAAAAAGCACGCCGACGGATTGAACGTCAAGATTGACGACACGACGATGGGAACGGCCATGTTTGCGATCCAGGGGCCGGCGACGATTCCACTGTTTCAATCGCAGTCGGACAAGCTGCCGATCAAGGTGGGGGACATGCCGAGATATGGCTTTATCACCGGCTCCTACATGGGAATGGGATACACCGTTTTCCGCAGCGGATACACGGGCGAAGACGGCTTTGAATTCGTCCTGCCTTCGATGGCCGGCGTGCTCGTGTGGGACTTCCTGACGAAGGAGGGGGGCGCCGATCGGGTCACGATCAAGCCTGCCGGTCTCGGTGCGCGGGACACGCTTCGGCTGGAAGCCGGCATGCCGCTGTACGGGCACGAGCTGACCGAAAACATTGATCCGATCTCGGCTGGATGCAAGTGGTGCGTTGACCTGACCAAGGATTTTGTCGGCGTGGGGGCTCTGCGAAAGGTGGACTCGGAGGGGCCGCGCCGAAAGATCACCGGCCTTGTTCTGGAGGGCCGGCGCATCGCGCGGCAAGGCGCGAAGATACTTTCCGGCGATCGCGAGGTCGGCGAGGTGACGAGCGGCACGCTCAGTCCGACACTGGGAAAATCGATCGCGATGGGCTACGTCGATTCGGGGCTATGCAATCCGGATGCAAAACTGGGGGTCGACGTGAGCGGAACAGCCGTGGCGGCGACGGTGGCGCCGCTGCCGTTCTACAAGCGAGGCAGCTAGACCGTCGGAATCCGGGTTCGTTATAATTCCGCAGCGGTAATCGGCGCATCCCGCATCAGGCAGGCAATGTTCCGGGGCGGTTCAGATCGGGTGTGCGTCTGATTCCGGCCAACATGACCGTTTCGGGTTTCAAGCGGCGGACGTGATTGAATCGTCCGATCGGGTTCGATGACATCTACGAATGGAGCCGACATGGCTGTTTCTGAGGATAGGCGGTATCTCAAATCACACGAATGGCACAAGCTCGAAGGCGAGATCTGCACAATCGGCATCACCCAGTTTGCCGCCGATGAACTGACGGATGTCACGTTTGTTTCCCTGCCGTCGACCGGCAAGGAACTGACAGCCGGCAAGCCTTTCGGGGAAATCGAAAGTGTCAAGGCAACGAGCGACCTGATCAGCGGGGTCTCGGGGGTGGTGACGGCGGTCAACACCCGGCTCAACGACTCACCGGAACTGGTCAATAACGATCCGCTGGGCGATGGTTGGATGATCAAGGTGAAACTGACCCACCCGTCAGAGTATGAGAAGCTGCTGTCGCCCACGGATTATCAGGCACAGCTTGGTTCCCATTGAGTCACTGGTCGCCCCGGCCTCACGGCACAAGCCGGATCGGATCCTCGACGTGTGAGAGCGGCGGCGACGCCTGCGCATCGGGCCGGCGCGCCGGACTGACCGAAACCGTTGCGGTCTGCCCCGCTCCCCTTCGCCGGACCGGCGGTCGCCGTGGCCATTCCATCTGCGATGCGATAGACTACCTTGTGACATTTTCGGCCGGTTCGCAATGAATCCCGGGGGATTCCTGCGTACCGACCGGGCTGCGAGAGGTCGCATCGTTCATGCCTCAGACAATTATGCCCCTCGATTTACTAAATCCCTCCGATTCGTTTATCCACAGGCACATCGGTCCTCGCGATTCGGATATTCGCGCCATGCTGGGGACGTTAGGCTATCGATCGCTTGATGAACTCATCGACGATACGGTCCCGAGCGAAATTCGAATGCGCGAGTCGCTGGCGATCGGCGCTCCGCGAGGCGAGCACGAACTGCTTGTCGAACTGAAGGGAATCGCCTCGAAGAACAAGGTCTTTCGATCGTTGATCGGCATGGGCTACTCCGGTTGCATCACGCCGGCGGTCATTCTTCGGAATATTCTTGAGAATCCGGGCTGGTACACTCAGTACACGCCTTATCAGGCCGAGATTGCGCAGGGCCGGCTTGAAGCGCTGCTGAATTTCCAGACGATGGTGGCCGATCTGACCGGTCTGCCGCTGGCGAATGCCTCACTTCTGGATGAGGCGACTGCCGCGGCCGAAGCCATGACCATGTGCCATCGGATTGTCGGCGGAGACCGTACGGCTTTCTTTGTGTCGTGTGATTGTCACCCGCAGACGATCAACCTTGTCAGGACGCGTGCAAAGCCGCTTGGGTTGCAGGTGACTGTCGGAGACCTTGGGACTGCTGATTTCTCCGGCGGCGCCTATTTTGGCGCGCTCACGCAGTATCCCGCGACCGACGGCCGAATCGAATGCCATAAGGAAATCGCCCAGAAGATTCATTCGGCGGGGGGGCTGCTCGTCGTCGCGACCGACCTGCTCGCGCTTACATTGCTCACGCCGCCGGGTGAATGGGGTGCCGATATCGCGATCGGAAATTCTCAGCGTTTCGGCGTGCCGATGGGGTTCGGCGGACCGCACGCGGCGTTCATGTCCACTCGTGAGGAATACGCGCGGCAGATGCCCGGGCGGATCGTCGGCGTGTCGAAGGATGCACATGGCCGGACGGGATTTCGGCTGGCGATTCAGACGCGCGAACAGCACATTCGCCGTGAGAAGGCGACCAGCAACATCTGCACCGCGCAGGTGCTGCTTGCGATCATGGCGGGAATGTATGCGGTCTACCACGGACCGGCCGGGTTAAGACGAATTGCCCAGCGGGTGTCGGCCTACGCGCGCGGCATTCGCGCCGGCCTGCGCAAGGCGGGCCACCGCGTGGGCGAGGGACCCATCTTCGATACGATTCGCGTCACGCCGAATTCGCGATCCGCAGTGGATGTCATGACCGCGGCACGCACGCGGGGCATCAACTTACGGGATTTCCGCGACGGATCCATCGGTATTTCGGTCGACGAAACCACCGACGTCGCCACGGCCCGGGACGTTCTCTCGGCGTTCGGCGTTCCGGTGGATCTTGATTTTGAGTCTCTGGTTCGGGGGGAGAAGGACCCCGTTGATGAGCAATTCGCACGTACGACGCCGTACATGACCCACCCCGTCTTTAATTCGTATCACTCAGAGACGGAAATGCTGCGGTATCTCTACACATTGCAGCAGCGCGATCTGTCGCTGGCCACATCGATGATCTCGCTCGGTTCATGCACGATGAAGCTCAACGGCACCAGCGAGATGATTCCCGTGACGTGGCCTGAGTTCGCCAACCTGCATCCCTATGCTCCGGCTGAACAGACGCGCGGCTACGAAATTCTGATTGAACGACTGGAGAACTGGCTTTCGGAAATCACGGGGTTCGCGGCCACGTCGCTTCAGCCGAACGCCGGCTCGCAGGGCGAATATGCGGGCCTTCTGGTGATTCGCGCATATCACGAGCATCGCGGCGAAGGCGGGCGCAACGTCTGCCTCATTCCGGTTTCGGCGCATGGCACAAACGCCGCCAGCGCGGTCATGGCGGGATTCCGAGTCGTGCCGGTTGCGATCGACGCTCATGGCGCGATCGATGTGGCGGATTTGAAATCCAAGGCGGAGGCGCATCGCCGAGAACTGGCTGCGCTGATGGTGACATATCCGTCGACGGCCGGCATCTTCGAGGAAACCGTGAAGGATATCTGCCGGGTTGTTCACGATCACGGCGGTCAGGTTTATATGGACGGCGCGAATATGAATGCCCAGGTCGGATTGTGCCGTCCGGGTGATATTGGCGCTGACGTCTGCCATCTGAACCTGCACAAAACCTTTTGCATTCCGCATGGCGGCGGAGGCCCGGGCATGGGGCCGATCTGCGTGGCCGCGCACCTTGTCCCGTTTTTGCCGGGGGATCCGCTGGCAACCGAAGACACCGGACGATCGATCGGAGCGGTTTCCGCGGCGGCGCACGGCAGCGCAGCGATTCTTCCGATCTCCTATGTCTACATCGCGCTGATGGGCGCGGAAGGCCTGAAGCGAGCGACTCAGATAGCAATACTCAACGCCAACTACATGGCGAAGCGGCTTGAAGAGCACTATCCGCTTGTTTATCGCGGCCGAACGGGGCGCGTGGCTCACGAGTTCATTCTTGACTGTCGGCCCTTCGACAAGAGTGCGGGCGTAAAGATCGACGATATTGCCAAGCGGCTGATCGATTACGGCTTTCACGCGCCGACGATGAGTTGGCCGGTGCCGGGTACGCTGATGATCGAGCCGACGGAGAGTGAATCGAAAGCGGAACTGGATCGCTTCTGTGATGCGATGATTTCGATTCGCGACGAGATTCGAGCGGTCGAGGAAGGTCGCGCCGATCGGGACGATAACGTGCTCAAGGGGGCGCCGCACACGGCGCAGGCCGTCGCGGCCGATTCGTGGTCGCATTCCTATTCGCGCGAACAGGCTGCGTTTCCTGCGGAGTGGGTCCGTGATCGCAAGTTCTGGCCGTATGTGGGGCGAATCGACAACGTATGGGGCGACCGCAATCTGATGTGCGCGTGTCCGCCAATGACCGCTGAGTAGCCCACGGAATTCCGGTTCGGGTTTCGGATTGAGGCCGGTCGTTAGCAGTGGGGTGCAGTCGGGATGCCGATCGACAATCGCTATCTTCAGGTTCCAGCCGGCACGCATATTCCCGATGTGGTTAATGTCATCGTCGAAATCCCGAAAGGCCGGCGCAGCAAGTTCGAAGTCGACAAAGTCACGGGTCTGATGAAGCTCGATCGGTACCTGTATTCCTCCAGCCACTATCCCGGTGACTACGGTTTCATTCCGCAGACGCTTGCGGAGGATGGCGACGCGCTGGACGTTCTCGTCATGGTGAACGAGCCGACGTTTACGGGCTGCCTGATCGAGACGCGGGTGATTGGTCTGTTTCGCATGAAGGATCGCGGGTTGAACGACTTCAAGGTGCTTGGTGTGCCGCACTCCGATCCGCTATTCGCTGAATATCTCGATCTGGATGACGTACCTCCGCACTTTCTCCGGGAGGTTCAGCACTTCTTCGCGGTCTATAAGCAGCTTGAAGGCGCCGCGACCGAAACCCTAGGCTGGGCGTCGGCCGAGGAGGGCATCGCCGAGGTTCGGCGCGCGGTTGACCGCCATGCACAACGTTGATTGGTCTGAGAATTTGGGGATTCCCGTCGTGTTGACTTGCGGCCGATCGGCGGTACGCCGAGGCTGTTAATTTACCATTAAGAATTATCGCGTTGCCCGATCGTCCGGCGTCACGGCTCGCAGACGACGAGTTTCTCACAGGCTGATCCGGCGGGCTCGGTGTTTGCTACTTCTGTAAGAGCATAGACTTCCGGCTCGAAAGGCGGATTCGAATGCTCGGCGTCCTGCCGTACCGTGCCGAATTCGGCGAGCGCGATCGGGATTGTTGATCGGTGATGATGTTGCTTGTCGGAGGGGCGTCGAGGGCTAGAATGGCGGGCGGATCGGCGATCGTTGAATCGAAACGCCGACGAAGTCCAGACCAACGGAGTTTTTCCTTGTTCAGCATCATCCCGCGCGATAACGCGTTTTTCCTGCTGTTCGAGAAGGCGGCCGGAACCATGTCGGATGCGACGCAGGCCTATTGCGACATGGTTAACGACATGGCGAACTACACTCGCCGGCTGGAGCGAATTCGCGAACTCGAACATGAGGGCGACGACAATATTCGCATCACGCTTGAGAAACTCGACCGGACTTTCATTACGCCGTTCGATCGCGACGACATCTATCGGCTGATGAAGCGGATCGACGACGTCATCGATTGTGTCGATGCCTCGGCGAAGCGCTTTCAGTACTATCGGATCACGAAGTCATCGCCCTGGCTGCTGCGACAATGCGACGTGCTGAGGCGTTCGGGGCTTGTTGTCGCCAAGGCAGTCCCGATGCTCCGAAACATGAAGAACTCCGAGACGATCCGGCACACGTTGCTGGAAGTTCACATGCTCGAGAAAGAGGGTGACGATCACCATCATTCGGCCATCGCGGAGCTGTATGACACCTCACCCGATTTCGCGGCGGTGATGAAGTGGAAAGAGATCTACGATCTGACGGAGAAGGCGATCGATCGGTGTGAAGACATCGCGAATGTCATGCACGGCATTGTCCTGAAGAATACCTGATCCATTTCCACGCATGTTTACCGCATACATCATCTTCATCATCGCCGTTGCGCTCATTTTCGATTTCTGCAACGGACTGAATGATGCCGCGAACTCGATCGCCACGATTGTCGGCACGCGCGTGCTGACACCGCGTATCGCGGTCCTGTGGGCCGCATTCTTCAACTTTATTGCAGCGTTCTTTTTCGGGACGGAAGTGGCATCGACCATCGGCAAGGGATTGATCGCTCCCGGGTTTGCGGACGCGCACCTTATATTCGCGGCGCTGGTCGCGGCGATCGTCTGGACCTGGGTTTGCACGCAGAAGGGCCTGCCGATCAGCGTGTCGCACGCATTGATCGGATCATTGATCGGGGCGGCCCTCGTCAAGGGCGGCTTCTCGGCGCTGACGTGGTCGACGGTAGCGCGAGTCGCAATCTTCATCGTCATTGCGCCGATCATGGGTTTTGTGTTCGGCTGGGTTCTGATGGTGATGCAACTGTGGATCTGCCGAAATCGACGACCGCACAATGTTGATACGGTGTACCGCGTTTTGCAACTGGCATCGGCGGCGGTGTACAGCCTGAGTCATGGATTGAACGACGCGCAGAAGACGATGGGAATTATCGTTGCGCTGCTCATGAGCGTGCCGGCCATGGCGCACACAGCGCATCAGTCCGGCAATCCCAATGAAGTCGCGTGGTGGATCATCCTGAGCTGTCATGCGGCGATCGCGCTGGGAACCTACCTTGGCGGGTGGAAAGTCGTGAAAACGCTGGGACACCGTGTGACGAAGTTGGAGCCGATTGGCGGCTTCGCGGCGGAAACAAGTGGCGGATTGACGATCATTGCGGCATCGGTGTTTGGCATTCCCGTCAGCACGACTCATACAATTACGGGCGCGATCTTCGGTGTCGGCGTGACGAAGCGATTGTCCTCAGTTCGATGGAGTGTCGGCATCGACATTCTGACCGCGTGGATTCTGACGCTCCCCATGTCGGCAGCCTTTGCCGCGGCGACCTATTACGTATTGCGGTTGATCGTGTCGTTCGTCTCATAGCGCAGCGCCGCACGCCATCGCACGTCGCCGTTCACGGTTCTTCCATTCAAATTCCCGGGCAATGTTCACGATCAGGCCGTGATACATGCATATTCCGCGAATTCCGACGGCGGCGGACCGGCTCGGTGATTTTCGGGCCGGCGACCTGTCGTCAGGGCCCTCGGCTACGTCACGCATTAAATTTGATTAATTCGCCGCGATTCCAAGGGGAAAGTGGGAGTGACTCGCCGCCGACTAACCAACTGCGCCGGCCGATGTCTATCTTCGCGTTGCGACCCAATGTGGCTGCAATGATGGTGAATGAACATCGGAATCCAGATAAGAAAGGAGTGACTCCGATGAAAAAGACACTTGCACTGACGATGGCACTGGCCTTGATTCCTTCACTGAGACTGATGGCTGCCGAAGCAGTCGCAACCTCGGTCGCTACCAACGGCGGCCGAGCCTCCGCGACGGCCACAGCGGTCGGCAATGCGGTGTCGAATTCGACGGCCGTTGCGACAAACGGCGGCAGGGCCGTTTCGAACTCAGAGGCTTACGGAAATCGGCGGGGTCTGGCAGTCAGCAACTCGCTCGCCATCGCCGATCGAGGTCTGGCGGTGAGCAATTCGCGGGCCAACGCGGTGGGGCGATACGGCGGCAGCGCACTTGCCATGAGCGATAGCGTGGCCGCGACAGTGGGTGGCGTGGCGATCAGCAACAGCCTTGCCGATTCACGAGGCCGATTCGGCGGGTTTGCTGACAGCCGATCGTCATCGCTGGCTTTGAGCCACCGTGGCGTGGCGGTGAGCGACAGCGTCGCTCGAAGCAACGGCTATTTCGGAGGCCGTGCGGTGGCTGAAGGTGAATCAATCGCGGATGCGATCGGAGGCGTGGCGACGAGCAGCGTGATCTCGGATGCTGAAGCGGGCTGGCACGGATCGGCCTACAGCAACGGCTTCGGCATGAGTGCCAGCGGTCCGCACCGATTCAGCAATGCCCGCGTCGTGGCCAGCACCCGGGCGGTTCGATTCGGAAATGCCCGAGTGGACAGCGCGGCGATCGAAGTACGGCGCTAAGCTCGGTGAACCGTGAATATCGTTCGGACGGTGGGTCGGCAGAAACACTCGCCGACCCATCGGCCGGCGAAGGGAACAAAGCGAAGACCCCGCATTGCGTGAACACGATGCGGGGTCTTTGATTTTGAAGTGCTTCGAGTTACGGCCGGCAGAGTGTCATGGCCACGTCATCGCTACGTGGAAGCTATGGCTCGACTCCCCAGCCCGCGCCGCCATCCACCAGCATCACGCCGTTGGCATCGTAGGCTCGAAGGGAATAGACCGTGGGGACGGTCAGGTCGAACGTGCCAACGGGGACGGTACCGAATAGAATGATCTTGTCGTCTTCCCTGCGTTGGGCCATCTTGAATGTCTTGTCATTGACAGTGATCAGACCGCTCGTAGGGAGCTTGTCTTCGGGCCATCCCGATGTCATCGGAACGACCTTCATGATCGCAGAGCCATCCATCCACGCTTCTTCAATGAGCCAGCAAGGCTGGCCCTGGGGCATTTCGTATGTGGACTTCGACCTGAAAACCGGCTTATCCATCCAGTCGAGTGAATCGGCAAACGCCACGAAGCGATCAGACACGGCACGCAAATGGCAATGCAGATTTTCCAGTATGGTCGAATCTGCACATTTGAACTCCTCTCTATTGGAAGTTCATCTTGAATCGGACTCGAAAATAAAGACTTTCTGGCGCGAATCAGAGTACGAAAATGTCGAATTCGCGCTCGATATCATCAATGGGCGATTCGGCTGGACCGCCTACCATTGGCACCAGTCGTCGACGAGTTTCTTTTCGTATACGTCGTAGGCCAGCAGCGTATAGGTCATTGGCTCGGTCAAGTCAAAAGTCCCGACCGGGACGCTCCCGAAGAGGATGGTCTTATCCTCTTCCTTGCGCTGGGCCATCCTGAACGTTTTGCCGTTGACGGTGATCAACCCGTGATGGGGAAGCTTGTCTTCGGGCCAGCCCGATGTCATGGGTACGACCCTGAAATTCGCGGAGCCATCATCCCATGCCTCAGCGATCAGCCAGCAGGGCTGTTCCCGCGAACACTTGAACGTCGACTTTATCGTTGTCTTGCCCTTGGCATACCAGTCGAACCAGCCCATCGGATCGGCAATCGCGGTAAGCGCCGAAACACTGATTACGACAAGCGATGCCAGAAGAATTTTCGAACGCATGATTGGTCTCTCCTGCCTTGTATTTTATCGTTCAGACTACTCGTATTCCACACTATTCACGGCGAGGGATGGTTGCTTATGGATAATCTCGCGTCAGTTCACGCTCGACTTCTCCCGGTATAGGGGGACCCCCACCGGGAGGCGGTTCCGTATATTCAATCTGCACCTTTATTTTAATCTTCACCTTCCCCGGATGACCGGGGTGCGGAACGTTGATCGTTCCCGGCATCGGAGTTGCACCCCCGGTATTGGGCGGCGGACTGGCTGTCACAATACCCTCCTGCCCTTGGATGACAGGCTCACCGGGATCGACCTCCCCGTTACCATTGACATCCACCCCAGGGCGGAAATTTCGGGATGATCATTAACCGGGATCGACCTCCCCGTTACCATTGACATCCACCCATGCCGTGGTTCGGGTGCCGGTCACAATGAACCCAGTGGAGGTTCCGTCTGTATTGATGCCGCTGATGGTGACAGGAATCATGCCTCCATCGGGTGCCCCCCAGTATCCCTCGACGTTGATACAAACCCCTTCGTCGCAACCAAGTCGAGTATCGAGCGGCTTTGCGACCGCTCCGCCACCACCGCAACCTGAACAGGCGGCCGTGATGAGCGCGATTGCACAGAGTTGGGGCGATCCGCACATTGACGCGCAGGTGCGAATCCAATCCACTCTTCTTGTCATTGATTCTCCTTTCTCTTTGATGTGCAGAGATAACGAAATTGTGCCCGCCCGATGGCACTATCGAGAGGTAAAATACCCCCCCCCCCCCTTAGTCAAGACTTTTATTGAGAGTTTTTCATAGCAGACTGGCCCGGGTGAATGGCCGCTCAGAAAGGCCGGGTCTCCTCCCGCGAGAGGGGGCCAGTTGCCGTCACGTCTCGTTTGAAATGGTCGTCGACGGGATCATGGAGGAATGGGGCGAAAAGCCCAATTTTCAGCCGGCTCTTCGGGCACTCATATCCGAGAATGTGCCTTTTGGGGGTGTGAGTGCCGCGTTTATCGGGAATAGAGCGTCGAATGGATGTAATGGGCCGGAAGTTCAGGCGACACCAAGACTCACGCCGTAAACGGCAGGGCAAGTCGCTCTAACCAACGGATTCGCAGGGTGTCATACCGGATGTGGTCTGAGTTTCAGGCGTAGGATACATGGCCGATCAGGCCGAGGGAGACACTGAGATGAAAAAGAACATGTCGATGCGAATGGGCAAGCTGAGCGGGACGGCGGCGGCCTTGAGTCTGCTAGCGGCCGCGACGATGGCACATGCGGGCGAAGCGAACACGAGTGCGTCAGCCGGCAGCAATGGCCGCGGTCCCGGCACGGCGACAGCGACTGCCGCATACAACGGCGGCGGCCCCGGCTGGGCGCGAACGAACACGCGGAGCGGTAATATCAACTATGGGCGCGGCACGGCGTTCGGAATCGATCGTGACGGCGTCAGCTTCTCGGTGAGTCAGGCGCTGGCTCCGCGGTTTGGTCCGGCATTGGCGAGTACTTTCAACGTGTCGATCGGATTTGACGGCTCGGTCAATACCAGCCACGGGTCGAGCATCGCGCGAGGCAGCCCCGTGCGAGAAGTCAACGCCGGCGGGTTCGCCAACACCGGCAATCGGTTCTCAACCGGATCGGCCGGTTCGACGGCAGGCGGCCGGACGGGCATCGGTGGTCGGGTGACGGCCGAGACCAAGTCGGATTCGCGACGCGTGTTCTTCCGGCGCTGATTGCCGGGGAATCGCGCCGAGCAAAGGTCGCAAGATTCATGTATATCTGAAGGCCCATGCGAGACGACGCATGGGCTTTCTTTTTTTTTCGCAGTTTGGAATGAAGGCCACGGACGCCCGAGAAAAGGAACCTGCCTATCCCTGCGTGCGGATCATCTGAGCACCGCTTCAATCAGTTTTCTGAATCGACTGGTATCAAAAAGCCGTGATCGGGCCGAGAAGGTCATACCAAGGTTTTCAAGTGTAAATGTTCTTTGGGCGAACGACACAATCTCCTCGTACCTGACATTTCTGAGCCACGCGATATCATCAGAATTCGAAAATTCGTTGACCCAGCACGTGCTGCTCCCGCGCCAAGCGATGTATTTGGCGAATCCACTCGGATCGTCAAGTGAAGCCTGAACAGAGAAAAGACAGTTACGACGTGCTGTTTCAAACCAGTCCCGGTCAATTCGGCCATTGCGAATATCGGCGAATTCCTGGGCGATTCGCACGGCGACCTTGTTGAGGTCTCGCATTCGTGTCTGGGCAGTGGCCTCGATGAAATAGATTCCCGCCCGGCAGTCATGGTCGACGTGACAATGGTATGTGCCGCTGAGCTTGTATCTGAGTTCCTCTGACATGGGTGAGGAAATCAGATTCATGCCGGCTACCAAGAGTCGACAGGTATAGTAATCGTGAGGTGTAGTTGGGGCCGGCCGCAGGAAGCGAAACATAACGCACCCCAATCGACCGGAATTCGCACGAATGTAGATAGGCAGCCGCAGCGCGGGTGGCTCGGGAGGACGCAGCCTTTCGTTGGTGGCTGCTCTGAGTTCGCCGAAACAGTGAGCGGCGGCTCTGGCTATTTCGGGTGAGATGGGGCCTGCGATTGCGACGGACAGTTGATCGGGCGCGAGGGCCTTGCGCGCGAAATCGGAGATCTGATCTGACTGGAGATTCAGAATCGTTCTTGGCGAGCCGCCATCCGCGAGATTGGCGGCGTGATCTTTGAAGATCCTATGGAACATCGGGTCTGGGGACATTTGATGCATCGTTTCCATCTCGACCGCGAGAAGCTCGAGTTCCGTCCTCAGTATCTCTTTGTCGAATTCTCTGGCTTCCAGACACTCCGCCAGCAATTCAATTGCTTCGACCGCATGTTCTGATGGTGAACTGAATGTGAAGTACATCGCGCTGTCTGTGAGCATTGCGTTGGCGTGCATGGCAACACGATCCATGGCTCGCTTAAGGGCCTGTCGAGTCTGATGCCGCCTGGTCGTCGAGAACTGAAGGTGTTCGACGGCGTGACTGATTCCGTTTGTCTGGCGAGTTTCGTATATACAACCTCCCGGCGCCGCGACCCAGATCGAGACATGGTGCGCGTGCGGCAGGTCAAGAATCCCCATGCGAACGCCGTTCGGGAGAGTGGATTGCATGACGTTCGCGAGTACGGAATCAGCTTTCATAGGCGGCTCAGACTGCGTTTGAGGTTGGTATTCATCCATCACTGGCTCGGGCCAACGATTACCCTTTACTTTCTCGTTAGATTTTCGTCCATACGATGGCTGCGCTGGTTATTTTATATCCGTAATCACTATGTCAGCGGCGCTTCACATGCCTCGCCTGGCAGAAGTAATCGCCAAGTCATGGGCCGGGTCGGCCGAATAGGAGAACGCCAGTGAATATCCGATCCGGTAACCCAAAACGCTTTGAATTGGCTGGCGGCCTGCTTAATGATCCTTTTGCGTGCAAGCTTGTGCATTGAATGCGGCCGGCATGATAGCACTGGGGATCGGTTCCGTCATCCCCCGGCGATCAATCCGAGGTGAGAAATCGCTTCCAGTTGCTAACGAATTTTGCCGCGATGTCCGGTTGGCGAGGCCAGCACTTGCGGCCGTGAGTGGTGACGGGCCTCTGGCCATTGAATCGCTTGCCTGAAGGGAATCAGAAACCCATGTATGAGATCGAGCCAGCCCGGCGGCTGGGCCGTGAAGCGTCTTGTGCAATCGCTGTTTCACCCAGTCTGTGACGACGGAGTGCTTCAGGCTCCGGTGCTATCGAATGGGCTGATATACATTAGCGAAGACAAAATCGGCGACTCGGTTTCCCTGCACGATACCTTCGACTTTGTCGAATCTCCAGTGGATCCCGAGGTAGATCCGGCTCTGGCCGTTTTCTTCTTCGGCCTCAGAGAGCGAGTTGAAGGTACGCGGGACGAGCGGACGGACATTGCCTTCACTGTCTCGCGTTTCGCCATTGAGCTCATCGGAAACAAAGGTAAACGGGATGTTGTCGGTTCCGAAGTAATTTCGAAGTGTTTCGAAGAGTGCGCCACCGAATCCGGCATGTCCCGAAGGGTAAGCCGGAAATGGCGGGGTGAAATTCGGCCCCGAACCATTGGTCAGCGGCGCGCCAAATGGCGTGAAATTCACATCGCCGACGGTATCCGGGTTGCCATCACCCAGGCCGGTGGGGCCTGTGTTCGGATCAGATTCGCGAATGGCGGTGACGGGGCGCCAAAAATTGTAGTAGTACTTGGATTCCCAGATTGCGACGCCGGCGTCTGCCATCGCGATGTTGACCAGGGCCAGCAGACGTCCCATTTCGACGACATTAAGACCCCGCTTGCGAGCGATCTGAACGGCGATCTGATTGTACAATCGTGGAGGGGCACAGAGACTCGGAGTTCCGTCATAAGCCCAGAAGATGCCGATCTCAGACTGTTCGGGGGTACGGACCGTTGGTGTCGTGATTCCGTCACCCCCAACCTCCTTCGCTTCGGCGTATGCGTCGGCATACTCCTTGCTGGTCATCGGCGGCGGAGGAGGGCATCGAAACTGGTCGGCGCGCGACAGGACGAAAGTTTGCGTCTTTCCCCATTGTGAACCGAGCGAAGCCTGATCGGGATTGATCGGGTCCCGGCGCCAGTGGCCGGGTTCGTCTGAGAAGACGTAATCCTCGGGCAGTTCCGCACCGTCATTCTGGCGCAGTGCGAGGATGGCCGCGGCCGCTTTGTGGCCCAGTTCGATACCGTTCTCCCTGGACTGTCCGGGGGCGATGTGTTCAAGGTCGGATGCGAGTTCTTCGGCGATGCGATTGGCATGAGAGGGGTAGAGTGCAATGAGTGTGTCATGGGCGGCCTGCGAGACCGCCGCCTTCATTGATGTGTTCGGCGGAGCGGGATCGATGCCGGTGTAGCTTTCATATTCTCCGACAATGGCATTGATGGCGTCGAAGATCGCAATATGAACGATGGCCATGGCCCGCGACGATCGTCCGGGTCCGAGCTGGTGCCCGAAAGTTCGAATTTCGCCTTTGGCGACCGGGGTGTGATCGAGCCCGGCGGTATCGATGGCGATTCGATTCCATCGTTGGACCCAACTGCTGGCGGCGGGATCGAGGATGGTAAGAAATGGGGAGAGTTCGTCGCAAGTTGAACCGGTGCCGGAAACGCAGAGGACCATGAGAAACAGTACTCCGCGTGACGACGGTACCCGACGAGGGGGTTTTGTGGGTTGCTTGCCGGTGCGGCAGCACTGCGGTATGGACTTCATTGGATATATCCCCTCGTGATTTCCGGGTATCTCGATCCCCAATTGGGGCGCTCGTGCCCGAGCCCGCTCTCACGGTTTGATCGGTGATTCTATTCTGAGAAGTTAGGCTCCCTCAAAGTGCGGTAAGTATCAATTATGGGGCAGGTTAACTTCAAGAAGGTCATCCCCGGCCTGTTTTCCGGCGGTTCAATCAGACCGATACACCAGCCGCAAGCGCGAAGGTTTGGAGGGTATTGACGGAAGCCGGCCAAGCGGGTATGAAAGAATGGCTTTCGACGGGCAGGTTTCGTCGGAAACGCGGGTGTAGCTCAGTGGTAGAGCGTCACGTTGCCAACGTGAATGTCGTGGGTTCGAGCCCCATCACCCGCTTTGTTTGTTTGCTCGGCGTGCTGCGGTCGTCGTTTCGCGATTGCCGATAACCGAGTGACGAACGAAAAATAGGCACTTGCTGGAGGCCGTCCGAATCAGGCTCGGACGTGGGGCGGGTGTCGCGTGCTGCTTTGATTGACACCAAGTCGGTCAGCGGTCCGAAACGGCCTGACCGACTTTTTTGTTGCGCGGAATCAGATTTATCGGACGAGCGGCCTGTCTCAAAGGCTGCGAATTGGAAGGAGGCTCACGTCATGTCGGAAAACGAAGTGATCGACCAGAACGCATCGGATGCCACAGAGGGCGCCGAGGGTGGCGCGGTGGACCTTAAGGAAACGCTCAAGAGCGTGATCAAGGTCAAGGTCGCCGATGCCGGCGTGCTTCGCAAGACACTGACGGTCACGGTGCCGCGCGAGAGTCTCCAGACCGAGTTTGACAAGGAGTACAAGGAGCTTTTGACGGAAGCGACTGTGCCCGGCTTTCGGAAGGGCCGCGCGCCGCGGCGTCTGATCGAGAAGCGCTTCGGACGCGATGTGAACGATCAGGTCCAGACGCGCATTCTGTCGAATGCGTATCTTGCCGCCGTCGAGCGCGAGGACATGAAGGTTCTGGGCGATCCGCTCGTTTGGGTTCGCGCGAAGGACAAGAGCGGCGAGGAAAAGGAGCAACTCGCCGACATGCAGGCGGCGCTGAGCTCGATCAGGATCCCTGACGACGGCGATTTCGAGTTCCGCTGCGAAGTGGAGGTCAAGCCGGAATTCGAACTGCCGAACCTCGAAAAGGTTCCGGTCTCAAAGCCGAGTCTGGAGATTTCGGACGACGACGTGTCTGTTCAGATCGACCGCCTCCGCGCCCGACGCGGGTCATTCGCTCCGACCGCCGAGGGCGACGTTGTCCAGGCAGACGACCTTCTTGTCTGTGACATGCGCATGACAGTCGATGGCGCGGAAATCAAGACGGCTGAGAATGTGCGATTTGCCGCCCGCGCTCAGATGCTGGAAGGCGCGGTCGTGTCGGACTTCGGACAAAAGATGGCTGGCGCGAAAGTTGGTGAGTCGCGAACGGTAGAGGGCCCGCTTCCGGACGATTATGCGACGGCCGATCTCCGGGGCAAGACCGCAAAATTCGAGCTGAAGGTTCAGGAAATCAAGCGGCTGCAATTGCCGCCGCTGGATGCCTCCTTCCTTGAATCGATGGGCTTTGACAAGGAGTCCGATTTCCGGGAATACGTCCGCACGACCATGCAATCGCAGCTCGGCGAGGAGATTCGCCGAGGCATGCAGGAGCAGGTGCGCCGGTATCTGCTGGAGAACACGAAGATCGAGGTGCCCGAGGGACTGTCCTCGCGGCAGGCGGAGCGGATCGCTTCGCGCCGGCGCGTCGAACTGGCCCGTCAGGGCGTGCCCGATGATGAGATTGAGAAGCACGCCGACGAAATGATGACCGGCGCCCGCGCACAGGCCGCGACGGAATTGAAGTTGTTCTTCATCCTCGACAAGATTGCCGAAAAATGGAAGATCGACGTCACGGAGGAGGAACTGAATTCCCAGATTGCGTCGATCGCTCGATCCTATAATCGAAGGTTCGACCGCGTGCGCGACGAACTGACTCAGAACAACGGCCTGACGATGCTGTATCTCGAAATTCGCGACGAGAAGTGCATCGATCGCATTCTCGAATCGGCCGAGATCACTGACGCCAAGCTTGGTGAGGCAAAGGGCGAAGCGTCCGACACGGAGTCGACGAAGTCCGGCGCTGCAAAAGGGACATCGAAAAAGACGGCCACACGGTCGCAGGCACCGGCCGCAAAGGCGACTGACAAGGGAGCGGAAGACGCCGGCGTCGAAGCAAAGGCGCCCAAGGGCAGGAAGAAGGCTGCAGATTCTGCCGCTACAGCCGAAGAGCCCGCGAAAGCTGCAAAAAAGACGACTCGGAAGAAGTCTGAATAGTCAATCCAGCTTCGCATGGCGTCGATGTAAATAACGGAAACTCGATCGCGGCCCGGCAGTTTGAAGCCCCCGTGATCAATGCGACAAGGGATACTTCATGGATGGCGGTATATTTCCCTACGGCGGCGTTCTGACGCCGAGACAGGTCGAAACCTTCGCGCAGGCCGGTCCTCCCCAGCGATATCGAGAGATGTCGATTGAGGACATGCTGCTTGAAAATCGCATTATCTTCCTGGCTGGGCCGATCAACGAGCGCACGGCCAGCCTTGTCATCATGCGACTTCTCTACCTGCAGAGCGTGAAAAAAGAGCAGGATATTCACCTTTACATCAACTGCCCGGGGGGGCTCGTGGACCAGACCCTGGCGATCTACGATACGATGCGGTTCCTTTCGTGCGATATCCGCACGTACTCCATCGGTCAGGCGGCCAGTGGCGGCGCGGTCATTCTCACTGCCGGCACCAAGGGGAAGCGCTATGCTCTGCCAAACAGCAAGATCATGCTGCATCAGCCGTGGGGCGGCATCACCGGTCAGGCCGAGGATATTCGAATTCAGGCCGAGGAGATTCTTCGCGACAAGCGCAAGCTGAATGAGATTCTCGCTTTCCATACAGGCCAGCCGATTGAGAAAATCGAGGAAGAGACGGAGCGCGATCGTTTCCTTGATCCGAAGGAAGCCGTCGAATGGGGACTCGTCGATGAGATCCTCGAAAACGCGTCAATTTCCGAAAAGGACAAGAAGAAGTAATCCTCGAAGCGGGTCGTGGACGCTTGTCGCGTGCCGCGTCCGTCCGAATTGAAACCCATTCTCCGAATGCCCGGAACGGCGAAGGAGTGCCGATGACAATGAATCAGTTGATCCCGTTTGTGATTGAAAAGACCGGCCGCGGCGAGCGGGCGTATGACATCTACTCGCGACTGTTGAAAGACCGCGTCGTGTTTCTTGGCGGTCCGGTGGACGACGATTCGGCGAATGTCGTCGTGGCCCAGATGCTCTATCTGAGTAACGAAGATCCGAACGCGGACATTCATTTCTATATCAATTCGCCGGGTGGCAGCGTGTCGGCCGGGCTGGCCATCTACGACACGATGCAGTTTGTCCGATGCGATGTCGCGACGTACTGCATCGGCATGGCGGCCAGCATGGGAGCCATCCTGCTCTGTGGCGGTACGAAGGGGAAGCGATACGCGCTCCAGAATTCGCGCGTCCTCTTGCATCAGCCGTTAATCGGTGGTGTGATGCAGGGTGCCGCGACCGATCTGTCGATCGAGGCCAAGGAAATTCTCCGGTTGCGCGAGATTCTCTACGGCATTCTTGCGTCGCAGAGCGGCACGAATACGGAGAAGATCAAGAAGGACTGTGATCGAAACCTATGGCTTGCCCCATCAGAAGCGCTGGAATACGGGCTGATCGACAAATTGCTCGATCGACAGCCCGAGTTGCCGCCGAGAAAGGCTTCGAGCGACGAATGAGTTTCGCCGTTCAGGCTGCGAACCCGTCCCATCAATTCAGCCGGCCGCGCGGGATCGTGCGACCGGCTTTTTTATTGTGTGGCATGTGGCTGTCCGCGGCGGTGTCCGGGTGCGGCGGGGGACGGAGCCCGGGTGTGCTTGCGGACGCGGACCGTATCAATGAAATTCAGCGGCTCAATGACGAGAACCAGCGCTTGAAGACCGAACTGGCGCAGAAGAACGATCAACTCGCCGAGCAGGCCGCCACAATCGCCACGCTGCGCGGGCTTGAGGGTGATCGCTCGCTGGATCGCGTCGTGCATGTCGCCGGAATTCGGATCGATCGACTTTCCGGGGGATATGACGACAATCGAGACGGCATCGATGATGGCGTGGTGGTGTACGTCCTGCCGGTGGATCAGTTCGGCGGCCCGATGCGCGCTTCCGGATCGGCCGGGGTCACAATCCTGAATTTGACGCAGGCGAACAAACCAAGCGTGATACTGGACAGGAATTTCTCTGTCGACGAACTCGGACAGATGTGGTACGGCACTTTTCTGAGTTCGCACTACACGATCAAGCTGCCGTGGGAGAGCGGCGGTTCGGATGCCGCCGTCGATCGGGTGACACCGGCAGGTCAGCGCGGAGCGTCTTCCGGGGTGAGTCCCGCACGGCCGCCCGCGCGAGAAATCACGGTGGTGGTGACGTTCACGGACCTATTGACGGGAAGCGTTCATACCGCGCAGCAGGTCGTGAAAGTCACTGGCTACGCCGAATCCGCAAACCAGCCGTGAGCGGTCGAACGCCGCTTTGAGCGCGCGTTGGAAGTTTCATTTTCCATGGCCGCGCCGCCTCCCGGCTCACAGGCCCAATTCATCCAGAGCTGCCTGAATCTCGATCTGGAGTATCTCCTGGAATTTCTCGTTCAGGATGGGGTCGGGACTGAGTACCCCGGTGAGCCAGCCGTTGATTGTTTCGCGATAGAGCACCGGGTCGAGAAATATCTGAAGGGCATGATCGCCCTCGGTTACGAAGACATGTTTGGGCTGTGGGGCTCGTTTGTAGACTTCCCACATGGTTTGAAAGGGTGTGACGTTATCTTCCGGCGAATGGATGAAGAGCTTCGGTTCCTCGACGAGTGCAGCCCAGCGCTTGGTATCAAAAGCCTCGGGCGAACCGGCTATAGCGACGAGATCGATCGCGGAGACGAACGGCGAATCGTCGATTCCCGGAATGCCGCCGAGGTGATGTTCAATGAAGCCCGATCCTTCTCCCCACAGATCGAGAATGCTCTCAAACATCACCGCGGCAAAATCGCGTTCCGCCGCGACGCGCATGAGTACCGGTGCTCCCATGCTGATGCCGTATCCGACGACCACATCGGCCTTGGACATGGCATAGTCAGTGACGACGAAGGTGCTGTCGATCAGGCCCTGAAGTGATTTCGTGCCCGTGCTCTCTCCAAAACCGGGATAGTCCATGAGAATCATGTCCCAGCCGAAATCGGAAAACAGCGGCAGTCCAGCGGTGTATCGACCTTTGTTGGCGTCATTGCCGGGCACAACCACGATGATCCCTTTGCGGGTCGCGGCGGGTGTCTTGCAATGCCAGATGCTGATGAGGGTTCCGTCCGCCATCGGCAGTGCGAGCTTTTCCGCTTCGTAGCCGAAATCGGCAGGTGTGTTTCGGATGTTGTCCGATGGTCGGAGAATGAGCTGCTCCAACACATCGCAGGAGGCGCTTGCAACGGTGAGTGCCATCATGGTGGCGATTTTGATCGATAGTCGTGCGCGGGTCATGCCTTTCCCTTCCTGGATCGAGGGTGTGCGGGTGATTGTTTCCAAAGACTCGGGGAAAGTGTAACACGACGCGCGGGGAGCGACAGGCTGGTCAGCGCGGCGAGCTTCACACCGTCGGCGACGGCAGAGGCGAATTCATGAAAGCTCGATTGCAAGGAGCGTGACGTCGTCCGTCAGAGGCTGGTTGCGGGTGAATTGCTTGATCGATCGGCGGACGCGCGTCACGAGCTCGTGCGAAGGCTGCGCCAGATTCGCATTTAATGTGGCCACCAGTCGACCCTCGCCGAATTGCTCCCCATGCTCATCCTCGGCATCGGGCACGCCGTCTGTGAACATCAGGATCGAGGAGGTCGATGCGGGCAGCGTGATCGTCCTGGCGTGGTAGCACAGGTCGTTTTCCTCGATGCCGAGCGGCAGGTCGGGTTCGAATTCCAGTTTTCGCATGGTGGATCGCGCCTCGATCAGGTAAGGCGGGGGATGTCCTGCATTACAGAATGTAAACTCCCGGCGCTTGGGGTCGAGCAGGCCGAAGATTCCGGTTATGAATCGCGATTCGTGCATGTTTCGGATCGCCAGCTTGTTGAGTTGTCGCATGGCAGCCGCGATGTCCGTTTGAGAATCGAGTATCAGCCGAACGGCCGCCTGGATGTTTGCGGTCAGCAGTGAAGCCGGCAGCCCCTTGCCGGCGACATCGGCGATGACCGCGACAATCAGACCGTCATCGCGGACGAAGTAGTCGTAGTAGTCACCGGAAACCTTCTGCCCGGGGTCATTTAAGGCGTCGATCCGGACCGAATCGGTTTGAAGTGGTTCCCCTGGAAATAGCTCAACCTGAATTTGTCGCGCCGTTCGCAATTGGGCATCGACGTAATCCCGCCGTTTGATTTCCTCCACCAACTGAACATTTGCGAGGCCCATCGCGCCGAGCCGGCCG
Organism: Phycisphaerae bacterium; assembly: GCA_019636475.1. Lineage (NCBI taxonomy): Bacteria > Pseudomonadati > Planctomycetota > Phycisphaerae > Phycisphaerae bacterium. The sequence continues at coordinate 375,607 of JAHBXN010000005.1, read as the reverse complement.
AGTGCGCCGAAAAAGTCGATGTCTTCCTTCCTGTAGCCGCCACTCGTCGTGACACGGTCGCCATAGATGACGCCATGAACTTCCTGAAGGTACACCATCGGAACGCACATCGCGCTGCGGATGTTGTTCGAGATCATGCTCTGGGTCGGGTCCACGTCGGATGAGCTGGTGTCGTTGATCAGAATGCGCTCGGCGTCATTTACGCATCGATCAACAATCGATCGGCTGATGAGGAATTCGCCCGCGGGTCCGCCATGACCGACGTTGTTGAGTTCAATCCAGTTCAGATGCTTCGATGAGGCATTCCAAAGTGCGATGCCCGCCCGCTCAAAACGTAGTTGTTCAGTACAGACATTGAGCAGTTCGCGAAGCAGATCGTCGCGGTCAAACCGGCCGGCGAGGCGTTCATTCAGTTCATATAGCGTCTTGAGGCGTCGTTGCGAAAGTTCTGAATGCGGTTCTGCACGCCAGCCGGAAGTTACCCCCGTCGTCAGGTCCGTTGGGGTATCCACCTGGGCTTCGGGCCGATGGGCCTCCGCTGCGAGCGTGATGACATAGGTGCCGATTCGGATCCGATCGCCGGGGTGCAGCGGCGCTGCGGCGATGGCACGTTCGTTGACGGTTGTGCCGTTCTTGCTTTTCAGATCGTGAATCCAGAGCGAATTGTCTGCTCGCAGCAGAATCTTGGCATGCTGGCGCGAAGTGATCGTGTCATCCGGTAGCGACAGATCGCATCCGCTGTCTCGCCCGATCAGCAGCTCGGGCTTTCGCATGTTGTATGCCTGTGTACGGCCGTCGGGGAATGTGACGATCAGGTTCGGCATAAAGGGACACTCGTGCGCCTGGTCGGTCGATCGTTTCGATTGTAGCGGGAACCGGCAGCGATCGGTGAATCACCTGCTCAGTCACGGCGTCCCCGAACCCCCGAGCGACAGGCGGCTGGACCGTCTGCCGGCTGTTCGTAAGGGTTGAATACGAGACGAGGCAGCCGCTGGCCGACGGCGGACTCGTGATCGTCACGATTCGCATCGTCATACGCGGTCGATCAAGTGTCAACGGAGGGCGGGCGGCCGGATTTTGGCGATTTTGGATTGCCTGGCTCATGGAAACGGTATGAGGGGGTGACGGTGGTGCAGACGGCGTGAGTGGGTTACAGTTATGGGACCCGTTCGGTCGATGAATCAAGGGAAGAATCTCCGCGTCGATCACGGCGCGGGGCACGCGAATGTGTCGGTTCAAACCATGGAGGGTTTGACTGCGGTGATAAATCCGCTGAATTGCGAACGGTGTGGTCGGGCCTTGGAGTCGGATGACGCCGTCTCGATGATCGAGGGCGTCTGCTTGAAATGCCGGCAGTCGCTTAGCGGCATCGTTCAGCCACTTCGCGCCGATCAACTGATCTCCGGCAAGACCACGCTTGATGAGGATGACGAATTCCTCTCGCTGCCGCGCCCGCGATTTCGAGCAATTTCGTCGCAAACTTCCGCGGCAAATGGCGCGTCCGCCAATTCGCTCGAGCGGACCGCCGCCAACGCGCCCCGATCGGCCGATGGGAGGGGAGTCAATCGCCAGGTCCCGGTTGAGGCCGCCGTGTCCTCCGGTCGGACATCGATCATGCCCAGTGCCGCCACCCAGGCACAGGTCGCAGCCTCCGTCAATGATAAAAACGTCTCTACGGTGGCGCCGCCCGGCATGGGCGCGCACTCTGCACGACGCGAGTCGACGGATAAGTCAGCGTCGACTCCTATCGCGGTCCTAGGGGATTCTCGATGGGACGGAAAAGATCGGCGAAGCGAACAGCGCGTTGCGATCGTCGCTTCGGGAACAGTGCAGTTCGGAACGCCCCGAATAAGGGGCGGATTGCGCGGCATTCCGGGTTCGGAAGAGCCTGCGCCGAAGCCTGCGGCCCAGTCGCCTTCACTGGTGGACAGGCCGAAGGAAAGCGCCGAAAGAGCGGCGGCCATGCCTCATTCCGCTTCGATGCCGATCTCCTCGTGTTCGCAGACGGCACTAACAGACCGTCCGGGGTCTTGCACGGTGGCGAAAGACGCATCGACGATGAGTCCCACACGTGCGAGGATGCCGGCGCCGGAACTGTCCCGGGAGGAATTGGAGGACCGGCTGGCGGCTGCCGCACTGAGTACGATGGCCAGCGCCTCACCAAAGACTTTGCCGAACGCGACAAATGATGCGGCGAGCGTTGTGGTTCCGTCGCCCGAGTCCAAGGATACGCCGCGCAGTCGGCGACATTTCCACCCGCCGACTCCACCATTTTCTGTTGAGGGCACGCCTCGCTATCGCCGCCGAAAGCGCGACCTTCTGGTCGGCATCACCGTCGGCCTGTTGCTGACTTTCACCGTGGCCTATTACGCAATTCGAATGCGTTCTCCCGCCGAGCGATTGGCGATTCCCGCGACATTCGAGGTTCCCTCGCCTCTGACGTTGACGATCTCGCCGCCTTTTGCCGAGGTGAAGCTCGATGGCGAGCCCGTTGGACGCGCCGACTCGTTCGGCAGGATTTCGATCGCACTGCCCGTCGACGATCTCGATTCGCATTTGATTGAAATTTCAGCGCCGGGCTACCATCCCGTGGCCCAGGCTGTATCCACATATCTCGGTGCTCCAGATGCCTACGTTTCTCTCATGCGGATGCCGTACGACCTGTCACTGACCACGATACCGCCGAATGCCCAGGTCTGGATCGATGGAGAGATGCGAGGTACCAGTCCGCTGACGCTGTCGATGGATCCAACCAAGTCGCCTGAAATGACGATTCGGCATGACGGCTATGCGGACTTGACTCAACGCGTTTCACCGCCGGAGGTTGGCGACGCGCTCGCAATGGAACTGGAACTCAGGGAACTCGGACGGATGCTGGCGGTTGAGACCGAACCGGCCGGAGCGACGATTCGCATCAACGGCCGTCTCGCTGGCGTCGCACCACTTCGAGTGGAGATGGAGCCGGGAACGCTTGGAAAGCGCATCGAGATTGCCGCAGTCCTCGATGGCTACGACAACGCGCAACTGTGGATCGATTTGCCCGAAGACGGTGGGGGCGACGACATGCGAGCGAAGATCGCGCTGGCGAGGACGCTGGCGCGGATCAATGTCTATACCGATCCGCCCGGGGGCCGGGTGGTGGTGGCCGGACGTGACCTCGGCACTGCTCCGGTCACGATGGAGTTCGCTCCTGAAGAGACCGGCAAGACCGTCCTGGTTGAGGCATCGACCGGTGGCACTCATTTCGGCCGACAGGAGATCGCGATTCCACCCGCCGGTGAGCCGACCATGCTGATGATTCCGTTGAGCTTCGGCGCCCAGCGTGTTGTGTTCGCAATGAGCTCTCCGGTCGGCAACGCGCCCGATCATTTCGCGATGATCGACCAGCTCACACGGCAGATTCAGTCGCTTGGTTCGGGTCAGCGGTTTGCGATCATAGCCGTCGAGGATGATACGGTCACCACGTGGCCGGGCGGTTTGACGATGGAGTCTGCGACGAGTGAGCAGAAGGTTCGGGCGTACGACATGGTGCGGGCCGTCCGGCCCACGCATGTGCAGTCGCTCGATGCACTGCTTCGGGCAACGCTCGCATTTGAGCCGACGTCCGTCTGGCTTTTCATCGATGGTGAAATCGATCGTGCAGCGTTTGAGCGCTTCAGTGAGAAAATCGGCACGCAGTCAATCGGCGTGAATATCGTCCGGGCGACGCCTCCCATCGATGAGACATGGCTTTCCTCGTGGGCCGCGGCCCATCGCGGCACTTTTTCCCTGATCGGTCGTGACACGCTCTCGGCACTCGCGGGGCGCGGCGATTCGGATGCGGATTGATCGGCCGATCTTCAAGAGCCGCGGGGAATTGTCGCCTCAGGGCGCGGCCAGATACGCATCGACATACGGTCGGATGTCGCGACCGTCAGTGAAGCCATCCAGATTCACATCCGCCGCGCACGCATGCCAGGGCTGCTGCGGCATCATGAGCAGCGCATCCACGAATTCCGGAATTGTCAGCGGCACGCACAGCGTCGATGAGAATTGCAGATAGAGGTTCGCAAAGTCCAGCCAGTCGGCGCAGTCCACGTCGCCGTCGAAGTCCATGTCAAACGTCGCGCACGGATGTGGCACAACGGCCACCGTGCCGGTCATGCCCGCGGACTGATCTGGCTGACTGAAATAGGAATAGTTGCTTCCGCCGCGTGGGTGCAAATTGAGAAAGCTATCGTCAAACAGCACCTGGAAGACGGTTCCCGCGTTCGACGTCGGCGCTCCGGAGAAGAAGGCTCCGTCAAACACGCCTCCGCTGCCGCTCACCACGTTGTGCGGGCCGTCGACCCACGTCCACAGCACCGTGTCTCCGGTTTCCACAACGATATCGGCCGGGTTGAATGACGAACCAGGGCCGACCGAGATGTTCGTGGTGGCTGTGCCGTTCGTATCGAACGTGACGCCATCGCCGCTGAAGCAGGTATGGAAGTGGTCGCAGTCAATCTGGTCGAGGATGCCGTTGCCGTCGAAGTCGCCTGGCAGGATGCGCAGAAGGGCATGGCGGAAGATGGCGTCCTCGATGTCGTCGGTCACCAGCACTTCGAGGGCGTCGATGTGATCGTTCGGTCCCAGACCCAGATCTGCGGCCTCGGCGAATCGCACGAAACTACCGGATCCGTTTGAAACGAAGATGTCGGCCGCGCTGAAATCCGGCGATGTGGCAAGCGTCGGTGAACCACGCGTCAGGGTAAAGAAGATTCGATCGGTCGCGGGATTCAGGATTCGGTCTCCGTGGTCGATGACCACCAGCCCGTCGATGTCATCGCCGCCTGGGCCGCTAATAAGGCCAAGCTGGTCAGCTCGCGCGTAGATGATCTCTCCCATCGGAATCGACGGCTCAAAGTCGAAATAGACGTTGGCGCCACTGGGTGTACCGGGAAGATTTTGAAGAGAAGGGCTGTTACGCGAAACTGAGAAGAAAATGCCGTCCGTCGAGATGCCTCGCATCGGACCTCCGCCGCCTGACTCCTGGGACACTGCCGCATCCACGTCGTCCTTGGGTTCGGGCGGGGGCGGCGTGTTTTTTGAGGGCGCCTTGGTGGGCTTCAGGTCGTAGTCCACACCGCCGGCATCACCTTGATTGATGACGCCGGTGTTGTTGCCGCCGCCCGGGCCGCGAAGCGGGGGGACGATCGGTCCGTTCAGATCGAAAAGCAGCGTGGACATGAACAGATCCGCAGCCGCCTGGTTTTTCATGGCCTGCTCACGGACGTTGAACGGCCGATTGCTGGCGACGAGGTCCGGATCGGGATCAGCGGCGCCGACTGACAAGCGATCGACGCTGAAAAGGATTGCAAAGGTGCCCGCTGTTCCCGCTGTCGTCAGATCGGAGCGATCGCTTGAGAGTGCGTTCAGATTGTCAAGCGGGCTATTGAGTCGAAGTCCTTGAGCGCTGAAGCGGACTGAGGGGCCCGGCTTGTCGAGCACGTCGGACGCCGAAACGCCTTCGGTGCTGGCCGTCGGTGACAGCAGATCAATCGAGAACAGCGGATTCCGAAGCGGATCGACGGCGTGCGGAATCTGAGCTTGAACCAACTGGCGGCCGAGCCCAGGAAGCAGCCACACGAGTGCGGTCAGAATCAACGCGAACTGTATCGCGCGCCGCGCGGAAGCGGTCTGTGTCATTTCAGCGTCTCCTCATTCTTTCGGGGGGCTTCCGCAGCGGGCAAGCTACGCACCCGCATCGGCCGAGAAACTGTTTGAGGGGCCCCTCCGGATAGCGATGAAATCCCCTGTACACGCTATCATAACGAACTCTCCCAAAGGATGACGGCTTCAGAACGCTTCTCGGCCACTTTTTTACCCGAAAGGGGGGCTTCAGATGTTGGGGCAGGCGAGCCGGCTTTGCGAGCGATATTCGTCGCCCTTCCTCGGCGTGCCCCCCGGCGATGTTCACAATTTCTCTGCGATCGGCCGTGCGTCGGATGCCGGCAACTGGCCACGGCAACGACTCGTCCGTCTTCGATTCCAGTACGGCAAATGCGACGTTTGCGCTGAATCACGCGCTGAGCCCGCTTGAATTCGTAGCGGGCTTTGTCGAAACCGCTGAAATGGAGTCGTCCGATGAGGCCATCAAGAACGCAGAGAGTCGTCAATACTCAATTCATCGTGTGCTTCGCGGGCATTGCATGGGCAATGTCGGCCATGCCCCAATCGGTCATCGGACAAGTTCGCTGGCAGATCGCCGGTGCGGATGCGACCATCGACGGCAATGCCAGCTCCAACGAGCTGAACATCACCGGTCCGCTGACCGTCGTCAATGAAACATGCCAGCAGACCGGTGCGTTTCTGCCCAGCGTTGCCGGCACGAACGGCGTCGTGCATGAATACGGCTACAAGTGTTTCCGCGAGGCGGTCGAGGAGGTGCTGCCGCCCGGCGGCGGTCCGCCGCTGCGTGTGCAGTCGGTCATCAAGGCCCGCGCCTTCATCGACGGCGATAACACCGACGAGATCACCGTTCAGTGGCTCAATCTCTCGTACTGCGATCAGTTCACCGACGGTCATATTGCTGCCGCGACAATGGCACTTAATTTCAATATCGATCTTAACATCGTGAACGGGCCGGCGGGGGCGCCTGTTCTGGTCTATTACTACTGGGACGCATTCGGCGGAGCTTCCACCTCGCATGAGTGCCCGCAGAATCCACTGCATCCCAACTGCGCCGGTGGACTGGCCGGCGAGGATGCGGTCCGCACAAACAATCGCCTCGAAGTGGGTGGACGCGAGTTGCTCGGTGGGCGATTCGACTTTGCCTCGCCTGGCGGACTTCCCGGTTGGAACGTCAAGAACAATCAGGGCGGGGCGATCGCCGCGCGCGTGGGTGACACCATCCGTATCGCGATGGACTCGATCACGCGCGCGAGCCTTCTTGATCCGGGGCCCAATGGCATCCAGGTCGGTCCGGAATCCGACGCGATCTTTCAGGGGCGTCTGCGCATTACAGTCGGCTATGTTGCGCCGCAAATTCCGCCCGTCAATCCGGTCGAACCGCAGCGGGAGTTCTCGCTCGACATCGGCTCCGACAGCGAGATGAGCGATCCGCAGGCCGCCGGAAACGAGAGCTTTGATCCGGGTGATGTCTATCTGTGGCAGCAGGCGATTGCGCCAAACTGCGGAGCGAACGGCTTTCGTGACGACACCACGGCATTTGCCGGAAGCGATCCGTCGCCGTCAGCGGGAGATTGCGCCAGCATCGCGCCGGTCTGCTTCGGCACATGGGTGAATTCCAGTTGGTTCGATCTCGACGGAACCGACTCGATCGACCTCTCGCTCGCAGGAATTCCCGGATTTTTCGGCCCCATTTCAGTGAGCGGATCCTCCTGCATTCATTTCCCGGAACACCTGATGGTTTCGTTCGATGACGACTCGGCGACGCACTACGGCGCGCCAGCGGGCTTCTGTTCCGTACCGACCAATTCCCTTTCGCCGATTCGGGCACATACCTACGGCACCTCGGCCGGTCGGGACGAAGTGATCTATCTGCGGCTCGACGACGCCGCGATCAATCCGGCACCTCTGCCTCGCGCCGCCACAGTTTTCAGCGTCAACATCGCGGATGAGGCGACCGTCCATTCATATCTCGCACCTAATCCAGATCTGTCCGGGTCCGACGATGACGACGTCGACGCCCTCGACATCAACGATCCGGCGGCCGGCTGCGACCACTGGTACTTCTCCTGCGATCACGAAGCGACCTGGTTCGACCCGATTAACGGTATTTCACTTGACCCCGGCGACATTTATGAAGTCGTGAATGGCATCCCCATCGTAGCGATTGATCACGCGGTGCATCTGGGACTGCCGGATGGCGTCGACATCGACGCATTCGAATTCGTCCAGTTGCACAGCAGCGCGCTCGGTGGAGTCTTTGTCGCGCTGCTGTTCAGCGTCGCGGACGACGACCCCGCATCCAATCTCGATGAATCCGGCGGTCTCAATCCCGCGATGATCTACGCCAGCTTTTTGGACGGTCTCTCGTTTCCTTATCTCGACGCGCCGCTGGCCGACGACATCGATGCGATCGCTGTATGGAGTGCGGCCATCGTTCCCGCGCCGACGAGCGGGGCCTGCTGTCTTGCCCAGAACGGCTGCATCCTGACTTTGTCCGGCGGCGATTGCGCCGCCTTCGGAGGAACATTCATGGGACTCGGGACGGACTGCGCCGACATCAACGGAAACGGCGATGCGGACATCTGTGAATGTCAGGGATGCCGTGGCGACCTTAACGGCGATCACTCCATCGATGGCCGCGACGCCCAGGGCTTCGTCGATTGTGTCATTGCAACGGCATCCGGTCCTTGTGGCTGCGCGGACCTCGATGGCGACGGTCAACTTGGCTTGGCGGATGTGCAGCTCTTCGTGATTACCCTGCTGAGCGGTCCGCTGCAATCCTGTCCTTGAGGTCGGCCGCGGGCCGGCTCTTCATTCAGGTTTGAAGCCAGGAACGCGAATGCAGTGCAGGAATTTGCCGGGATCGCCATCAGGAGCCGGGGGCGTCAATCTCCGGCGTCCACACCCTCGCGAGCGAATTCGCCGTTGACGCCGCTGGAGCCGATCCGGCCGATCTGACGCCACCGCGGCCAGTTTGCATCGGCCTGCATCTTGCGAACGAAGACTTTCGCGAGATAGCAGTAGTCCTCGATATCGTAAGTAGCTTCACAAGCGGTGAAGGCCGCCAGAGCGGCTTCCCGATGCCCGGCCGATAGTTCGCGGCAGGCGTGGAAGAAATGGGCTTCCGGCCACTGAAGCCTGGCATCCGGCGCAACAGGTGCCGCGGTTTCAACGGCAAGCAGCTTCGTCGCAAGCGTCTCCAACGTGGTCCAGTCGGTCGCGCCGCGGAGGTAGTCATACACGGCGCTGTACCATTCCGTCGTACGGGAACCTGTCGCGACGTCTGCGAATTGGATCGTCGAGCGTCGTGCGTTGAGCAGATCCGTCGCTTCAACAGGCGCGCCAAGGACCAGGAATAGGCACGCCGCCGAAGTGGTGGTGCGGAAGTCCTGAGGTCGTATCGCGGCGAACTGTCGCGCGTGGTTGATCGCGTCGGTCCGTTTCCCCTGATCGGCCATGATCATGGCGGGGAAGAAATGAATCTGCCAGAAATAGGTGGGGTCGTTGGTCGGGCAGATCGTCGCCATCGCGGACAGGTCTGCGCGGGCGCGGTCGAGATCGTCCAGCCAGTAGGCGACGCGCCAGCGATACTGGTAGAGTTCAACGCGCGAGAAGGCTGTCGTACAAAATCGCTCACCGCGATCGCGGGCATCGAGTGCATTGCGGTAGTCGCCAATCGCCTCCCAGTATTCGGCTTCGCAGACGTAGCCACGCGGGCTGGTGGGCTCGGCCGTCTGGGCCTCGCGGGCAAGCTTAAGGGCCTGATCAAAGTAACGATTCGCTGATTCGGTGTCGCCGCCGGCCTGATAGATTTCCGCCGCGAGGCGAAAGGCGATCGACAGCAGATACCGCGGATAGGCCGTATCGCTTCGGAGCAGGCAGGCTGCCGTCAGCGTGTCACGAACGACGCCGAGGTTTTCAAGCTTGCGGTCGTGATACATCTGATAGTTCAGTGCGCGACCCAGGTGCAGCAGCGCCTGATAGAAGGAGGCCCGCAGGCTGACCGCGGCCTTGAAATCAAGGATGGCGGCATCCGGATTGTTGCGGACAAGGGCCTGTCCACGAAAAAAATGTGCAAATGCGTCGCCGTCGGGTCCGCCAAGCGAATCACCCCGGGCCAGCCATGTGCTCGATTCCTCGAAGCGTTGATCAATCCGGCAGGCCCATGCGAGCAGGTAGTGCACGCGAACGTTTGTCGGGTTGCGCGCCAGCGCCGATCGGAACAGTTCGATTGCACGCGCTGTGTCGTCCAGAAGGTGACACATGCCTGACGCAATCGCGAAACGCGTCGGGTCAGGGCCGAGTGCGGCGGCCTGCTCCAGCAGTGCCAGCGGCCGCGCAGGATCTCGGTAGTCTTCGATCACCAGTGCGTCGAAAGCCTGCTGCACCAGCGCGTCTGATCGGTCACGCCGCGCCTTGTAGGTCTGAACCGTCCACAGCGTGGCGCCGATGCAGATCGCCAGCGACAACGACATGGTCGCGGCTAGCCCCGGATGACGGCGCACCCATTTGATCGTCTTTTCAAATGGACCGACGCGACGGCTGAGGATCGGGCGATCCGAAGCATATCGCAACAGGTCGGCTGCCAGATCGCGGGCATCCTGGTAGCGGCGGCGCGGGTCTTTCTCCATCGCACGCAGGCAGATGGTCTCAAGATCGATCGGGATGGAGGGGTTGAGCTTGCGTGGCGGCTTGGGCTCTCGAAGGCGGATGCGGGCGATGGTCTGCTCACGCGTGGGGCCGTCGAAGGGCCGCACGCCCGTAAGCAGTTCGTATAGCGTGACGCCGAGGGAGTAGATGTCGGTGCGGTGGTCGATGTGACTGCCGTCGGCGTCGATCTGTTCGGGAGACATGTAAGCCGGTGTCCCGAGCATTTCGCCTGAAATTGTCAGGCTCGGTTCGTCGAGAAGGCGGGCCAAGCCGAAATCGGTGATGTGCAAATGTCCGTCCGCACCGAGCAGAAGGTTGCGCGGTTTGATGTCGCGGTGCAGGACATGGTGGCGATGAGCGTGAGCCAGAGCATCCGCGACCTGCGCGATGAGACGTGCGAGTCGGCGATAGTCGGCCTGTTGCCGCGTCGTGCCGGAATGCGTCAATGATGCGGCATCGGAACCAGCGCCACCTGGCGGGGCGGTAAATGGCGAGGGCGACCCCTCGCGGTGATCTCGCTGTGACGCGGCGCGAAATGCGGCGGGACTTCCACTTGAAGCCGGTTGTGAATGACCGTGACGGTTGGTGACTCGCTCGAGACCGTCCGCCGATGCGGATGATTGATAAAGGCGGGACGGATCAGTCTGGATTATGCGCCCCAGATCGATACCCTCAATCATTTCCATCGCATAGTAGAAATGCCCTCCTTCCTGCCCCTGGGCATACACCGGAACGATGTGAGTGTGATGCAGGCGGGCGGCGGCCTGCGCCTCGCGCTGAAAGCGGCTGAGCGCATCGCCGCTTGCCGCGACCAGAGACGGCAGAATCTTCAGGGCCACAACTCGATTGAGCGACACCTGTCTGGCACGATAAACGGCGCCCATGCCGCCACGGCCGACCAGTTCAATAATCTCGAAGTCGCCGAGCCGCGCGCCCGCTTTCCAGTCATCTGAATGCGACGTGCCGCCCCCGACCGTGGTTTGACTGGGTGTCGCCGATGCGGCACGAATGTAGGTCCGCTCCTGCACGTTCTTGGCAACGTGCATCGCGTCGAGTAGCTCCTTTGTTTCGCGGTGTGCTCGTCGGCAGGCCGGACAGGAGTCGAGGTGGGCCCGGATGCGTTCTGAGGCGGCTGGTTCGAGTTGTCCCTCAAGATAATCGAGCAGACTCTCTTCGACGGCATGGCAGTTCATAGCGACGAATCGTCCAGCGCATGAAGCTGCTCACGCAGGTGGCGGGTCGCGCGAGAAAGCCGCGCTTTCGTTCCCGCGAGTGACAGACCGATCGCTTCCGCCACCTCCAGCCGCGGAAGTCCCTGGAAGAAGTAGAGAATCACCACCTCGCGAAGGTCTTCATCCATCGAGTCGATCGCTGTCTGCACGCTACGGGCGCGGTCGGCCTTGATCGCCTTGCCCGCGGGCGTCGTGGCCGGGTCGATGGGAATCGCGGCGCCGTCCCAAATGTGGCTGGCCGATTTCATTGCCGACATTCGCACGTCGGGACGCATCTTGCGAATCTCGTCAATCGACCGATTGCGGGCGATCTTGTAGAGCCACCCGCGAAGGCTGCCGCTCGGCGGTGTGACGCCGGGGCTGAAGCACTTCATCATCACTTCTTGCACGATGTCCTCGGCCAGAACCTCGTCATACACCATACGCCGACAAAACATCTGCAACTCACGCCCGTACCGGGCGCGAACTTCGTTCACAGCCGACGGGTCGCCGGAATGAAGACGTGCGATCAGTTCCTGGTCGCCTTGGCGTTCCAATTCCTCGTTCTCCGGAAGGCACGGATCCGACTGTCCGCCGGGGACCGGCGGGAATTACGTCTCACACAGCCGCCGATCGATTCCGAAGCGGTCAGGCCGACGGATGGTGCCATGCTCCGCCCTGTACGGTGGGGCCGAAAATCCGGGCTCGGCAGACGTAACTATGTGCCAACACTAGTGATTAGCGTAACACGTCCGGAGTGAGGCTTCAATTCTGAACTTGCGATAATTGAATCAGGATTGGAAGTCGGAGGCGGCGCATGTAACCGCGATCTAAACCGATATTTCGCGGTTTCTTAGCGAATTTCGTTGACGCTGGCGCCGGGGGGGGGTATCACGGTGACTTGGATGTCGGCGGCTCGAATGGATTCGGGCGCGTTCATCGGCATCGACAAATCTGGGTTTCTGCCCGAGGGATCAAGCCATGAAGCCAGGATTCGCCCATTGGCTCCGTCGTATCTCTCTGCTGTGCTGGCTGTGTGTTGTGCTGGGTATGACAGCCTGCGTCTGACGAAATCAAAAACGGTCTGGTATTTTGCGAGCGGGGCCATCTATCCGATGTCCGCAACGGTGGTCATTCCGTCGAGTCCGCGGAGCGCTTGTCCACTGTAGATCACGCGCTCCATTGGGCTTGCGCCGCGCGGCAGAATGATCGACCCCCATTGAAAAATCTTCTGCGGCAGCGCGTCCTTGCGTGCCGTGAGAACGGTCTGCCAGCGTTCACCATCGGTTGATAATAGAAGCGTCGCCTCGCGCGAAGGATTGGCTCTTGATATCTCCACTGTCGTCGACAGTGCGAGGACGCGGCCGAACCGGCATGCGTAAATGCAACTGCCGGCAAGCGGTGCGAGGCGTTCGAGTCTGCCTGTTTGCTTGTCGAGCCGCACGACATGGTTCGTCTCGTTCTCCGTGTCGGTACCGTAGATGAAATGATCCCCCATATCGAATACGCAGACCGCGCGGTAGTCCTGCTTGCCCCGGACCAGCCACTCAAACGATTTCAGATCCTCCGAGAGTCGACCGAATCCCGGCTCGTGTCGATGATCGCCCGTCAGCACCCAGTAGTGCCCGCCGGAACGATCGTGGAGAATGTTGTGCACATGTCGAATCTCATTTGGTGGAAAGACGTAGGACACATGGTACGAACGGCCGCGGTCGTCGGATGCGTAGATTCGCACCTCCGGTCGGTCGCGATTGGTCGTGTTGTACTCACCCCAGAGCACCCGGGCACCTGGGCCGACGCAGAACATCATCGGCGGCTTGAGAAAATCGACGATCTCCACCCGCGCCGGCGTCATGAGTTGCTGGCCCGGCTCGGCACAATAGACGCCCTTCTTGCTGGCGGCGATGTACGACCCGTCCGAAAGCCGGGCCATCGCCCGGACCTCGTGTCGAAATGCCCGGCAGGTCAGTCTCGATCGCTCGATCATCCATCGCTGCCAGGTGCGCGGCATTCTCGTCTCGAAATGCCAGGTCATTCCGCCGTCGGTTGAGCGATGGATCTCATAGTTGCGGCCGAGATAGAAGGAACCATCAGGCTCGGCCAGAACAACTCTGCCGGGACAGCTGCTGCGCGGCTGCAATTCGATTCCTTCAGGCAGTTCTGTCATGGTCCACGTGAGAAGGCTACAGGTCGATCGGGCTTCCACTGCGTGCGGATTCAGCCGCGGCGATCGACGCGCGCGTTACATTCTCGATTTCAGACAACGGCATCACCGCAGGGCCGCCACGCGCAACCGCTTCTGTCAAACGGCGAAACTGCTCGGCATGACCTTTGTCCTGGCGCCGCACCTTGAGTTTAGAAAAGCCCTTCCAGCCGTATCCGGTCAGCAGGCGAAAGTTGTCCAGACGAAGGACCTTGCCGTCGCAGAAAACATCGATCGTCTCCTTCGGATAGCTTCGGTGCCCGTTGCCGAAGTAATGAAGCGTGCCGATCGAACCGTCCGCGAAGGAAAGCGTGACGGAAACCTTGTCGTCCCGCACGGCCAGTCCGGCGCTTTCTCCGACGCGCGTCGCGGTCACCCGGACGATCGGAGCGCCCACCAGGAAGCGCATAAGGTCAATCCAGTGGCACCCTTCGCCGATGATCCGGCCTCCGCCCACCGCCGCGTCCTGCGTCCATGAGTCCGCCGCGATGACGCCCGCATTGATCAATGCACTGATTGTCATCGGCTCACTCCGGCCTGACAGCAGCGATTGCATTTTGATCGCGTGGGGCGAATAGCGCCGATTGAAGCCCACCAGCAACTGCCGGCCGGCCGCTCTTTCAGCGGCGGCGCGCACGGATTCGAGTTCCTCCAGTGTGAGGCACAGCGGCTTCTCGACCATTACGTGCTTGCCGGCATCCAGGAATTCGGTCACCAGTCTGGCGTGCATGTCGTGTCGCGTCACAATCATCGCGAGGTTCACGCTTGCGTCGTCGATAATCGTGCGGTAGTCGGTCGTGACGTTCTCGAATCCGAACTTCCGGCCATTGTGCAGGCTGCTGACGCCGCCCGCGCTGGCAATTGTTCGCAGTTGCACCGGACAGCCGCGCAATGCCGGAAGCAGTGTCATCTTCGCGAAATTGCCGGCGCCGACGAGCCCGATCACCGCCGATCCGGCGGCCGCGCCAGCCGATGGGACGCCGCCAGTTACCGGATCGCGCAATCGGACGACGCGATGTGTCGGCGGCTCGGTCCGGGGATACTCAAGGATCATGCCGAGTGTGCTGCGATCCTGCGTCAAGGCGCTGTATGCATCAGCCGCATCAGCAAACGGCAGCTTCTTCGTAATCAGCGGCTTCACGTGCAGCCGGCCGGCGGACAGCATGTCGATGATCGCTTCGAAGTTCCGCTGCGAGGTCCAGCGCACGAAGCCCAGTGGATAATCCTGTCCCCGTTCCTCATAAGTCGAATCATATCGGCCAGGTCCATACGAACAGGAGACCTGGAAGGTCAGCTCCTTTCGATAGAAATCCGTTCGGGCGAGTTCCATCCCGACCACGCCGACGAGGACGATCCGCCCGCGCATTCTGCACATCTGGGCGGCTTGGCGGATGATGTCGGGGCTCTTGGAAGATGCCGTGATGATGACACCATCGACGCCCCGTCCATGCGACAGCGCCTTGGCGTGTGCGACCGGGTCCGCACCGTTGGGTAGATCCACGATCTCCGTGCCGAATTCGCGGGCCATCGCCAGACGCCTGCCGTCCGTGTCGATGCCGATCACGCGGCACCCGTGCGCGATCAGCAGTTGCGCCGTGAGCAGGCCGATCATGCCGAGCCCGATGACGGCCACCGTCTCACCAAGCGTCGGATTCAGCAGACGAACGCCCTGTAGGCCGATCGAACCGAGGACAACGAAAGCCGCTTCTTCATCCGAGACGTTCTCCGGCACTTTCGCGCAGAGGTTCTTCGGAACGCAGACGATCTCCGCGTGCAGGCCGTTGTTCGCGACGCGATCGCCGGGTTGAAAGCCCGCCACGCCGGCGCCGACCTCCAGAACCACGCCGACATTCGACATCCCCATCGGCTGCGGCTCATCGAGGCGCGAAAAGACCGCTTCCATCGTGGGGAGCAGACCGTCTGTCTTGATCTTGTCGAGCACCTGCCGCACCCGTTCCGGCTGCGATCGAGCCTTGGCGATGAGGCTACCCTTGGCGAATTCGACGAGCATTCGCTCGGTTCCCGGGGAGATCAGCGACGCCCGCGACTGAATCAGCAGACAGCCCGGCTTCACCATCGGACTGGGCACGTCGGCCAGCTCGACGATGCCGGTTTTCAGATTTTGCAGTACCTGTTTCATGATGACGGTTGCGACGGTTCATTCGCCCGGCGCGTCTGCCTCGTTCCGCGCAGTCACATCTTGCTGAGCCGATCGTACAGCGCCAGAAGCGTTCGGCTCTCGACGTCCCAATTAAATTTCTCCTCGATGGCGCGGCGGCCGTTCGCGCCCATGGTTTCGCCGAGTTGAGGGTCACGGAGGATCTTCGTGATCGCATCCGCGATGGCCTGTTCGTCGCTCGGATTAACCTGGATGCCGCAGCCGATTCCCGTGATCAGCTCTTTCCAGTATTCAAAGTTGGACGCCACAACCGGAAGTCCCGCCGCCATGTATTCGTAGAGCTTGGCCGGCTGCGAGACCGTATAGTGGACGGCTTCAGCCATAAGGACCACGAGCCCGACACGCGACTTGCCGTAGAGGTCGATGATCTCCTGGCGCGGACGCCAACCGAGATACTCCACACGATCCCAACCGGGCAGTTTCTTCAGGTCGTCCATCAGATTGGGCGGCACGAAATTGCCCGCGATGACGAGCTTGGCGTTGAGTTCCCTGGGAATCAGAGCCATGGCCTTGACCAACTGGTGCGAACCGCGCTGCCAGCTGATCTCGCCCGCGTAGATCAGAAGATTGGGCCGATCGCGCATGGGGGTGTTGTGTTCAATGAGAATCTCTTCTTTGATTGGAAAATTCTGAACCAATGCCGCCTTCTTCGGAGGAAACCGATTGTTGATCTTCGGCGTGGCACCGATCAGGCCGTCCAGCGCGAACATCGCGACTTGCTCGATCATCTCCGTCGCCCAGGCGGCGATGAAGCGGATCGGCTTCGGTATATATGGTTTGAAATGCACATTCTGCGGCGTATTCTCGTGCGCGTCGTAAATCACTCGCTTGCCGAACAGCTTCATGATTAGCGCCGCGGGAATCAGCTCCGGATCATGAAAGTGATAGATGTGACCTTTCTCCGCCAGTGCCCGGAAGAGTACTTTCCATGACGTGATGAAGATGCGCTCAAAGCGCGTTCTGGGTTTGCGGACGGCACGAATACGTACGCCGCTGACGACTTCGTCGTGATCATGCGGCACGACGTAGGTAACATCGTAACCGGCCTTGACTAGCGTCTTGCATTCGCGATGAAAAACGCGAATATCAAAAGGCGGATGGACCGTCGCGAATTGCACGACCCGCTTGCGCCGAGCCGCTCGCGATGGCGATTCTCCCGCGATCCCGCCGTTCATCGCAGACCCTCCGTCATGCACGGACGCGGCGTGGCGGTCGCCGACTGATCGCCGCGTGATTGATGATTTTCCGATTTAGTCCCGCTCGCCCGGGCGAACGATTCGCTGGTCAGGATTTCCACGATGCGCGAAGCCGCGCTCCCGTCTCCATACACATCCGCTGCGGACGTCAACGCCGGACGCCATGACATCGCCCACTCGACCGCTTCGGCGATTCGAGCGGCATCCGAACCGGCCAGCCGATTCGCGCCGGCCGCCACCAACTCCACCCATTCAGTCTCTTCCCGTAGGGTGATACACGGCACGCGGAAGAAATATGCCTCCTTCTGCATGCCGCCGGAATCCGTCATGATCGCCCGGGCGTTCTTCTCCAGGGCGAGAATGTCGTGGTAAGGCAGGGGTTCCGTGATGCGAACAGCGCCGGATGCAGTGATTCCACGATCATTCATGATCTGCCGCGTGCGGGGATGCAGTGGAAGCACGACTGGCAGCGGCAGGGCCGAAAGCGCCGAGAGGATGGCATTCAGTTTCGCCGGGTCATCCGTGTTGCAGGCGCGGTGAACCGTCGCGAGAAAGTACTGTTTCGCAGAAAGGCCGAGCTGTTCCCGTATGCGGCTCGTACGCTCCGCATGGGCAACGTGAAAGAGGACCGAGTCGTGCATGACATCGCCGACCTGATGAACTCCGGTTGTGATGCCCTCTCGCGCGAGATTCCGGACCGATGCCTGCGTCGGACAGAACAGCAGGTCGCTCAGATGATCGGTGACGACGCGGTTGACCTCTTCCGGCATCGATTTGTCGAAGCTCCGAAGTCCCCCCTCGACATGCGCGATCGGAATCCCCAGCTTTGCGGCTGCCAGCGCGCCGGCCAGCGTGCTGTTCGTGTCGCCATAGACCAGCACCCGGTCCGGCCGTTCCGACATGAGCACCGACTCAATGCGTTCCAGCATGGCGGCGGTCTGGCGCCCGTGAGAGCCGGAGCCGACACCGAGATGGTGGCGAGGGCTGGGAATTTCCAGCTCATCAAAGAAAACCTGGGACATGTTCGAGTCGTAATGCTGGCCGGTATGAACGATCGACTCGGACAACGGGCACGGACAATCCGGCGCGGCGTTGTGACGCGCGATGGCTCGGCTGACCGCCGCCGCCTTCACGAATTGAGGTCGCGCGCCGACGATCGTCATCACACTGATTGAGCCGGCCATCCACTCCCCTCTGATTGTGCCATCCGTGTATTGCCGCGAGCGATGGCCTCTTCCGCGAATCTCAGGATTCCTGCGGCATTCTTCACAGTGTCGAAGTGGGTCCGCGCGATGGCCTGACCCACACTTCCCATTCTGGCGGCTTCGTCCGGATTTGCCAACAGACGGTCCAGCGCGCCGGCAAGCCCGTTCACGTCGCGTGGCGACACGAGGATCCCGCATTCGCCGTGCGACATCACGTCCGGTATTCCGCCGACGTTCGTCGCGACAACCGGAAGTCCGGCCGCCATGCCCTCGACCACGCTCTTGGGTAATCCTTCGGCGAAAGAGGGCAGACAGAATACGTCACAGGCCAGCAGGATGTGCGGGACTTCGCTGAACGGACGCTTTCCGAGCAGATGCACCCGATCGCTCAGACCGGCGGTTGCTGTCATCGTCCGAATATCATCGAACATCGTCCCCGAGCCGACGTAGACCAGGTCGGCGTCGGCGTGACGCGGTGCGATCTGCGCGAACGCTTCCGCCAGCACGAGAACACCCTTGCTTTCATTTAGGGTTCCGACGAACACGATGAGCCGGCGCCCACGAGGCAGGCCATGTTTTTCCCTCGCGGCATCTTTCGACAGGGCGCCCTCAAAGCGAGATAGATCAATGCCTCGACTGAAGACGTGGATGGGCGCGGTGTGAGTCGTCAGTCGTCTAATATCCTCGACCGCACCGGCCCCCTCTACAAGTATCAGATCCGCCTCACACAGCACCTTGCGCGTCACTGTCATCGCACGCTTGCTTTGATATGGGTAGGTGTGAGCATCGCTGCCGATGCTCGACAGCATCACCGGCAGTTTCATCTCGCGACCCAGTCGAACCGCAACAACGCCATCCGACACCAGTTCGCATCCGTAAATGACATCGAACGGCTTCGCGGTATGGGCGCGCCGGACCAGGCGAGCGACCGGGCCGTAGCGCCAGCTTGCCTCGTAAGGTCGCCAGTATCTGCCCGGCAGGCGCCAAAATCGCGGGCACGCCACCGGCACGCCGTCGAGTTCATATCGCAGCGGCACATGCTGGCCGCTCTTCAATCGCCAGTCGCGGGAGATCCACTGATACAGGCGCATTTGCGGGCGAATGACCTCAATGTCATGTCCTTGTGCAACCAGCGCGCGGAACGAAACGTGGCGCGCCTGACCGGCGTTGTCGGCGTGTGACAGTGGATACAGGCTGGCGATTGCAAGAATGCGCATGAAGGTCGTTGGTCGGCACACTCGGCGCGAATGGTTGGCGCCGGCTGGTCAGGCGTATGAATGGCCCCAGCGGTGCTGGCTCAGTTGCAGGTCCGGCGGCGGCATCGATGCGTACTGGTAGGCCAGATCCATCGCGGCGTTTTCTTCCGATTGGCGCGCGCGAAACGCGACGGCCGCTCCGCAAACTGAAAAGAACCAGAACGATTTCGCCGCGAAGATTGGATGTGCCAGCCCGGTCACGAAAAGAAAGATCACCAGGCTTCGGGCGAACCATTTTTCAGGCGGCGCGCGCGTGCCGAATACCGTCTTTCCGAGCTTCCAGAAAAACCAGAAGTACAGAAAACCGCCGAAGATACCCAATTCGGCGGCGATCAGCATCGGATCGTTGTGAATCGCCCATTTTTCCTGGTAGGTCAGCACGTAGTTATGGCAGCCCGTGCCAAGGAGCGGACGCGAGAAAATATGAGTCAGGCCGCGCTCCATGAGCATCAAGCGATTGTTCATGCCCTTGCCGCGCAGACGAGGATCGAGAATCCGCTGCACCGCGTCCGACCGGGACAGATCGCTGCTCAGGACGTAGAAAATGCCGCCGACCATACAGATGCCTGCGATGACGATTCCGATCAGCGCGCCGCGAGCGCGGATGAAATGGTGAAACGTCAGCGCGGTCACCAGCAGCGCGCAAAGCAATCCGGCCAGCGCGCTCCGAGCGCCGGTTAGGACGATCATGATCGGAAAAACCATCGCGCAGATGACCCAGATGATTCGGAGGAATTTCGCGGGATCGCGAAGGAAGAGATACACCGCGATGAAGAACGCCGGCACGAGAAATGCCGCGAAGTCATTGGGATTGACGTTGTCGCGGCTTGTCGATTCGAGCGTCAGTCGTGCCGCGTTGCCTTCGTCCTTGATTCGTGAGAGTCCTCCGGACAGGTAAAGGCGCATGACGACGACCAGCATGCCCGCGGCATAACATCGCAACGGCCAGATGTAGTTTCCGCGATAGGCGATTGCATTCCATAACGCCCAGACCCAGAACGACAACTGAACCAGCGACAGGGCGGAGAAGAATGCATACTGCGGATTGACGGACCAGAGTGCCGACAAGGTCGACCAGCCTGCGATGAGAAACAGCGGCAGCAGCGGTGAGCCGCTGATCCTCACGCTGCCTCGGAAAAACTTGCAATGAATGAGGATGCCCGCCGTCGCCAGCGCGCCGATCGCGCGGTCGGCCGTGAACACGCCCTCAAAATTGATCGATCCGCTCAGCGGCAATACGAGGCAGATGCAGCACAGCGAGAAAATCGGGCTGATCAATATGCCTGCCAGCGTCGGAAGGCCGGCCACAATCGCTCCGAGCACCGGTTGCTTCATCTGGAGGGTCAGCGCCGCGCCGGCCAGCAGACAGACGATCCAGATGGCGATGAACATCGCCCAGCCCGGTGAGAAGGGTTGCTTCGCCTCCTCGACGGGGTTGATGTTTAGATCCATCGGGGCGTTTATGGCGTACATGTCGGTATATAGCCTTGCTCAGTGTTCCGCCTGTCGGCGATACGATCGGGGCTTTGGTTCTGCGAGACGGCGGATCGCATTTCCACCGTCGAATCGATCACGGTAGTATACCAGCAGGAATATCGGCTGTGGCGTGCGGCAACGTTTGCGGGCGGGTCAAAACCGACCAGGACCGGCCAAAGTCGCCTGTGGCGGCTGCCGTCAACTGCCGAATTTCCATTTTTTGATCGATTCGGCCGTCGTCGGGCCGATTTTACCATTGAAGCCGCGGCCCACGCGATTTCGGCCCGGAGGACGACCGAACCCGATGTGCGGCATTTGCGGTATTTTCGACCGAGTCGGCGCCCCAATCGACGAACAAGCCCTCGTGGCGATGCGGGATATCATGCTCACCCGCGGCCCGGATGATGCCGGGCTTCACCTCGGCCCCCATATCGGACTGGGGCATCGGCGACTCAGCATTATTGACCTTTCTCCCGCCGGCAAGAATCCCATGCCGAATGAGGATGGCAGCGTTCAACTCGTTCTCAACGGCGAAATCTACAATTTTGCGGAGCTTCGACCAGAACTCGAGGCCGCGGGGCACCGCTTTCGGTCGCGATCCGATACCGAAGTGCTAGTCCACGGATACGAGCAGTGGGGGCTCGAATCCCTGGTTGACCGCATCCGGGGCATGTTCGCCTTTGCATTGTGGGACGCCAACCGTCGTGAACTGTCCCTCGTCCGCGACCGGGTCGGGAAGAAGCCTCTGTTCTACTACGACGACGGCCGGTTTGTTCTGTTCTCAAGCGACATCAAGAGCATCTGGCTTGCGCGGAACGGCGCGTTGTCGATTGATCCGAAAGCGATCGACGAATTTCTCTTCTACTACTTCATTCAGCAGGACCGATCGATCTTCCGCGAAGTGAAGAAGGTTCAGCCGGCCGGCATGATGACCTTTCGCACAGATGCCGCTCGGACATCGACCGCGCGATACTGGAACATCTCCTTCGCGAATAAGTCGAATCGCACCGAGTCTGAATGGCTTGACGGTCTTGACGAGCACCTGCACCGGGCGGTGCGCCGTCGCCTCGTTTCGGATGTTCCGCTCGGCGCGTTTCTCAGCGGAGGCGTCGACTCCAGTCTTGTCGCTGCGATCATGGCGAAGGAAAGCAGCCGTCCGATTTCCACGTACACCGTCGGCTTTGAAAAGATACAACAGTATGATGAGCGTGTTCACGCCCGGCGCGTGGCGGATCACATCGGCTCGCGGCACACCGAACTGGTGCTTGATCCCGATGTGTGGGCGGTCCTTCCGATGATCGTCTGGCATTATGGCGAACCCTTCGGCGATGCATCGGCCGTTCCGACCTATTTCGTGTCGAAGGCCGCGCGAGAGCATGTAACCGTCGTGCTCACGGGAGACGGCGGCGACGAAGCCCTCGCGGGCTACGATCCACACCTGTCCGCGCATCGCGCGCGACGATTCCGGTGGATTCCGCGCATCCTGCTCAACGCGTTGCTCATCTCCACGAGACAGGCCGCTCGCATGCTGCCGGACAACGTCACGCTCGATCGCGGGGCGCTTTTCGCGGAACACCTCGCGGGGCGGCTCGATCTGGCCGTCCGTCGGACGAGCGTCTGGCGGGATCGACGCCGGGAACGACTCTGGCGTCCTGACCGATTTGGGCAAATCGCCGATTGGCATCCGATTGATCCTGTCGTGGAGCGCATTTTGGCCAGCGACGGCCCCACGCCGCTGGACGTTCGAATGCAGGCGATGCTTTGGACGACGCTGCCGAGCGACTATCTGGCGAAAGTGGATGTCGCCTCGATGGCTGTTTCGCTTGAGGCGCGGTGCCCGTTTCTTGACAGTGATTTTCTCGAGTATGCGGCAACGATTCCGGCGGATCTGCTTCTGGCCAACGCGGAGCTTAAGCACCTGGGCAAATTGCTGGCGTCGCGGTATGTGCCACGCGAGTCGATCTACCGACCGAAGTGGGGCTTCGGCCTGCCGTTCAATTACTGGCTGCGCGACGAGTGGTACAGCCGGGTCAGGCGGCTGCTGACCGAGGGCCCGGCCGCCCGGCGCGACCTGTTTGACCTGGACTACATTCGTTTGGTCATGGATGAACACCGCGCGGGACGGCACGACCACAGTTACCGCATCTGGACGCTGATGGTGCTGGAGATCTGGCACCGGCTCTTCGTGGACCGCACACTGAAACCGACAGACACGCTGGACATCTGATCGCGGGGGACCGGGGGGCGAGAGGGGCGGATTGATTCGTGGTGCGCGGGTTTGGTAATTCAGGTGGGCGAGCAATCAGGGGTTTGCTGATCGGCACGAAAGGCAGCGATGGGTTGCCGGGTCGTCTATGCCGCCTGTGGCATGGAATGGACTTCGCCGGTCGTGATATGAGAAACGCTCCCTTTAGCAACGCTTTCCGGTTAATTCCGGATAATCCGGTGTTTTCGGGCCGCGCTGTCTTTCATTTGATTTTGCGTTAAGTCTAGCTTTCGGCGTGGTTTACGAGAATGGAGCCGAAGGGAGTCGAACCCTCGACCTCTTGCATGCCATGCAAGCGCTCTCCCAACTGAGCTACGGCCCCGGGGATATCAATTTTCGCTCGGCCGGGTCGGCCGGGCGCAAGCCGGTCGCATCAGATGACGCAACCAAGCTGGTATTAGAGAACACGATCCGCGGCATGTCAACGGGTCGGGGCGGTTCGGTTTGTAAGCGCTTGCGACCCAATGATTCCCATCGTTGGGGGAAGAATCCTACTTCTCGCGTTCAGTCCACTCTCGGCGGCGGCGATGTGGTGGCCACGAGCAGGCGTCAAGACAACGTAGCTACTTCAGCGCCGCTCGGATTTTCCGGGCAGCCTCTTCGGGCTGGTCCGCGGCGATGACCGCATTGCAAACGGCAACGGCGATGCTGATTTGCGAGCCCGTCCCATCAGAAGGCTGTTTGCGCGAGGAGGCGATGGACGCTATTCGCGCGACGTTGTCGGCTGTGATTCCGCCGATGGCGACGAGCGGCGTTATTGCGTCGTCGGCGGCCAAGGCGTCGTGAACGGTGCGCAGGAGTTCCGGGCTGTTTACCGTGACATCCGGCTTTGTTGACGAGGCGAACATAGGGCCGACCCCGAGATAGTCGGGGCCGTCCTTCATCGCCTCGCGCACTTCAGCAAGGTTGTGGGTGCTGGCTCCGACCAATCGCATGGGGCCGACAATCCGCCGTGCGTCGGCCACGGTGAGATCCTCTTCACCGACGTGGACGCCATCCGCATCTGCGAGCACGGCGATGTCCGGCCGATCGTTGATGATGAGCAGGGCGTCATGATCTCGCGTGAGCTGACGAAGCCGGCTCGCGCGATCGAGCAGGGCGCGATCGGTCAGATTCTTCTCCCGAAGCTGAATCACATCCGCGCCGCCGCGAAGGACGGCTTCAGCGACGCCGAGCCAGTCGCCTCGACAGAGCGAGGCAGTCAAGAGCACGTGCAGCCTGGCGTTTCTGGCCGCTGCGGATCGAGGCGCTGCGATGAAGAGGGCCTGTTCGACGGCGTAGAGTTCGTAACGAAGCTGCCGGATGCGTGCCGCGACGTCGGCATCGAGCAACTTGCCGTATTCCTCGATGGCTCGCATGGCTTCGGCCGCGCGTTTGGCTGCCGCACGAGCGACGCTTTCGGCATCGGGTCGAAGTTGCTCGCCGCCGGTGGTGATCCGCGTGCCGACATCTCCAGGCGTGTCCCGGGCGGCCAGAAGGGCATCCGCGTCGAAGGAGCGGGCGACGTCTGCAAGCTGGTGGCGGAGTTGCTTGGCGCGGAGTGCCAATGATGCATCATCAAACAGCATTCGCGCATGATCTTCAATCACGCGAAGGCCTTCGCGCGCTCGATTGAAGCTGGCGTCGAGAATTCTCAGGACACTGCGATCCATCGAGGAAATTGTAGCGTAGGATGAAATTTAGTGCGTCGGGGAGTCGACGGTTTACTGCCTGGGGTGGCAGCGGGCGTGCAGGCCCTTGAGCCGGGACATGTCCACGTGCGTGTAAATCTGGGTCGTTGCGACGGTGGCGTGCCCAAGCAGTTCCTGCACGATGCGCAGGTCCGCGCCGCCTTCCAGCATGTGAGTGGCGAAGCAGTGCCGGAGCGTGTGCGGACCGACGGGGCCTTTGATGCCGGCCAGTGCCGCGTATCGGCTGACGAGCCGCCAGATGTTGGTGCGGTCCATCGGCCTGCCCGTGCGCGATACGAATACGTGCTCCACATCCTGGTGTGATTCGGTCAGCACATGGCGAAGACCGGTGAGATAAGCCTGCATCGCTTCGATGGCATGTGACCCGATCGGGATGATCCGCTCTTTACGGCCTTTGCCGAAGCATCGGAGGAAGCCGACATCGAGATTCAGATCTCGAAGGCGCAGGCCTGCGAGTTCGGACACGCGCATGCCCGTGGCATAGAGCAACTCCAGAATCGCGCGATCGCGGGTGTAGAACGGCTCGCCGGGTTGTGGGGTTGAGAGAATGGACGCGGTCTGGTTCTGATTAAGCGTGTTTGGCAGGCGCTGCCATCGGCGGGGCGTTTCGAGCTGGGTGTACAGATCGCTCGTCATCGTGCCGGTGATGTAGAGGTACCGCATGAACATACGGACCGACACGAGGTGCCGTCCGATGGAACTGAGCGAGAGCTTCCGATCATTCAGCCGTACAAGATAGGACTGCACGATCTGAATCGACAACGCCGAGGTCGAGCCGATGTCGCGATCGTCGAGCAGATCAATAAATTCGATCAGGTCGCGCCGATAGGCGTCGATCGTATTCCGCGCAAGTCCGCATTCGCTGGTGAGGTAGTCGATGAAATGCTGAAGCAGCCGCCGCCAATCCGCCTGCGCGCCGGACTGAGTCGCTGATGCGCCCGGGGGTCTGCCCACGATGGCGGGCGCGGCCGGCACGAGAGGCGGGGTTCTCATGGCGGGGGACATATCAGGCGGCATCCGGAATGTCGCGATTCCCGACGAGGAGTGGGGGATCGATGCGGAGTTGGTGGTATGTTGGACATCCGCCGAAGTCGCCGAGGCACTGTTCAAATACCTCGGATATTCGCTGGAGATTGAATCGTTCCGCACAGCGTTGATCGCTCCCTTGAAGAAACGGGCAGACCGGATTGTTATTGACGGCATCCATATTCGATACGATCGCAGGTGACGGAGTCACCGCCTCGCGCCGCATGGAAGATATCGGCGGGAAAGTCGATCGGGGATGACCGGCAAAAGCTGCCGATCTGGATGACGGACAATGCGCGATCAGGCGCTGTGGGGATCGGCATCGACACGGGCGGACGATTTGCCATGCCCGTTACCGGTGGACGATTGGATGGGGACGCGGAGCGAGAAACAGTTGAATCGAGCCGCACCGTATTCGCCGCGTGTGACTTCGAGCTGTCCTTCGAGGCAGTTCGCCCAATAGCGGGCCAAGGCCAGACCGAGGCCCATGCCTGAAATGCTGCTGTTGTGGGCGCCCCGGCTTCGATGAAACGGCATGAACACCGATTTCCGATCGGCTGCCGCGACGCCGGCACCCGCGTCCTCGACGGCGAATTCAATCCGGGTGTCTTCGATTGTTCGAGCTGAGAGCCAGATGGTTGGATCTACGGCGGTCTGGCTGTACTTGCAGGCGTTTTCGATCAGGCTGACGAGGATCTGCACGACGAACTCGGCGTCGGTTTCGAGTAGCTGATCGTCGGGACATTTGTTGACAATCTGGAGCGTTTTGCCGAAATCGCGGCACTGATCGCGCACATGAAGCGCGACCGAGTCGAGAATTTGCCGCGGGGCGATCTGCCTTCGATTGACGCGCGGCGCATCGCCGGTGATCTGTGAGTAAACGAGCACATTCTCGACAAGGCGTCCGAGGCGTTTTGATTCTTTCTGCAAAGTCTGGACGCATTGAGCCCTTCTTTCGGGGTCGTCGGAGTATTCGGCGAGCAGGTCGGTGTAGATTTGAAAGGCGGTCAGCGGCGTCCGCAGTTCGTGGGTGACGGCCGCGGCGAACTGCATTCGGCGTTCGACCATGCCGACGTACTTCATCGCGCCCCAGCACATACCGATGAGTGTCAATATCGTGGCAGTCCAAGTGAGTCCGATGCCCCATGCAAGTCCGTGTGTTTCCGGCGCAAGATCGACGGTGCCGGGCAGTCGCGCGACGAGTCGCGCGGGAATGACGCGCAGGGCCGACAGATCGAGCGGATCGATCTTGTCGATCGGCTCGATGCTCGCACCGGGGAGCATGTCCTGAATTTCGGATTCGAGCGTTTTCTTGAGGAGGTCCCAGTCGATGAGCACGCCTTGAAGCGTGCAGAATTCTGACTGTTCGACGCTGACGGATCGGACGAGCGCGAGTTGGCGGCGGTCGTCCATCGTCAGATCAAGCCAGATCGGGAACATCGGCGTACCCGAAACGACCACGCACTCCGAAGGGGCAAACCGCGGAGAGTCCATGTCGTCGGACGTCTGCAGATTCTCAATTGCGACGGTCCATGGTTCGCATTGCTCAGCGGGCAGGCGCTGTCTTTGGAGTTGAACCAACCGCTGCCCGCGGCGCGCGAACTCCGCCGCGGTGCGGTCCCTTGCGGGTATCGGAAGGGCCGCATTTCGAGGGATTTCGGTGGTCGATTCGCGCGGTGTTCCGGTAGCGTCGACGCGGGCGATGGCGGCCGAACGCTCGATGTCCGCTTCCTGTGCGGTTTCGAGCATATGTTGGAGTGAGAAGGGATCGTAGCGTTTCAAAGCCGCGAGCCAGTTTGCCGCCGAGGCATGTTTGGCGCGCTCGGCGGGCGGCATGGCGCTGGCGGGAATGGTGGATTCATCGAAGGATTCCAACTGGGGCGAGCTCCAGCCGTGAATGACGGAGACCTGGAAGTGGAGCAGCTGCCAATCCGGGCCGGTGAACTCCTGCAATGGCGACGGGACGACGATGTTGTCGGCCGGTGGCAGCCCGGGCTGAAGGCTGATGGCCCGGGCGGGTTTATAGTAGGCGCGGTAGTGTTCGAAGGGGCGCGTGCGTTCCACGGCCAGCGCGGAATCCAGAATACTCTCGATATGCGCCAGAGCGAGCGCGATGGTCTTGTTGTTGGACCGGTCGAGCGCTTCTTTCGCGCGGTCGCGATTTTGCTGGGCTTCAAAGTCTTCCAGCCGGATCGCCGTGAACGTGGCCCAGCCCAGGCCGCCGCAGACGAGCGCGCAGATCAGCGTGAGCGCGATCCTGGCATTTCTGCGAGTCTTGATCGGGGAGAACTGCATGGCTTATTTTAGCTCGATCCTGCGGCATCATCCGGGAGCTTGACCGAAGCGCCGAGCATATATCCCTTGCCGCGCACGGTTGCGATGAACTCCTCCTGCGAGCCTCCGTTTGCCGTGGCGAGCTTGGCGCGGAGCCGGGCAACGTGCATGTCGACTGTGCGGGTTTCGATGCCGGTGCCGCTCAAGCCCCAGAGCCGCGTCAGCAGCTCGTCGCGGGAGATGACTCGGCCGTGATTTGCGGCGAGGTGCGAAAGGATCGAGCACTCGGTTTCGGACAGCACGAGCGGCAAGCCATTTGGCGAGGAAATCTCGCGCCGCTCGAGATCGACTCGGGCATGCCCGATCGTGATTTTCATGACGGGTTCCGGTCTCTCGGGGCTTCGGCGGAGCACGGCTTCGACCCGGGCCATCAACTCGCGCGTTCCGAATGGCTTGACGACATAGTCGTCCGCGCCGGCTCGCAACCCATTGACGCGTTCGTCCTCCTCGCCGCGTGCCGTCAGGATGATCACGGGCAGCGTGGGATGGGTGCGTCGTAGATCGGTCAGCACCTTGATACCGTCCAACTTCGGCAGCATGAGATCGAGCAAGACGAGTGAAACGCCGGGACGCCTCGCGGCTTCCAGGCCCATCTGCCCGTCAGACGCCAAAATGGTCTCGTAGCCTGCCAGCTTGAGGGCCGTACCGACGCCCTCGCGAATGGCGGACTCGTCCTCGACGACGACAATGATGGTGGCGCTCATGCCGGTATTATCGCACGATGCCCCGCCGATGGAAACGGCGTTGTTTTCGGGTGTTCGACCGCGTGATTTGCCCCATCTGCCGACAGCGGCCGGCCGGCGATCACGATCTGCTCGCAGGCATGGCCGGGGCAGACATGCCGACTGGTTGGCACCTCGCACGCG
Organism: Phycisphaerae bacterium; assembly: GCA_019636475.1. Classification (NCBI taxonomy): domain Bacteria; kingdom Pseudomonadati; phylum Planctomycetota; class Phycisphaerae; species Phycisphaerae bacterium. The sequence continues at coordinate 346,396 of JAHBXN010000005.1, read as the reverse complement.
AGGTAGGGGAAACTGAGCGCCTTTTATCTGAACCGCCGATTCCAAGGTGCTCAAATCGCGACTTTTCCTTAGAGATTCTCGACGCCTTAAATCAGATATTAGCGGTGAGGGCCTGTGGCGGTGACGATCTGTTTGGAGGAATCACTCAGTTCACGCAGGCCGGAGGAGGGATTGCGATGGGGCCGGTGGCAGGTATGGAAATCGAGAAAACAATCAGGCGCTTTTCGAAGGTCATGACCCGCAAGATTCTCAGCGATGCCGCGATTCGGGCGGATCATCTCTACGATAATCGGGCGGTGACGCTCTGCGAGATTCTGACGCTGGCGACATCGTTATCAGACCGCAGCCTTGAGCGACTCGCGGACATTGCCTCACGCCTGGCGGCAGACGGCGCGACGGATCGATACCGGTAGCGCGCAGTGACTCGCGCTGGTTCCGGCTCCTGGTTCGAGGCGACCTGGTGGAAGTTCCTGTTATAGTGGCGTAGACTTTCCGCTGGCAGCGGTTTTCCGCTCGTGCCGGAGTGTGCGCCATGGCCAGGCCCGAACACGAACCAACTCACGATGTCAGACGGCGTGAGATGGCCTACGCGCACTGGCATGCCCAGATCACGCGAGGCGGAATCGATGCCAGGACGCTACAGAATGAACTTCGCCGTGCGCTGGCGGATTCCGAGGTTCAAAGCGATCCGATTCTGGCAGGCATGATTCGAGCCTTCGGCGTTCAGCGTGCAAATGAACTCGCACAGAACAAGCCAAAGAAGGGCGCCGCGAGCGTCGCGCATGTGCCGGCCAGCGCGATTCAAACCGAACACATCGAGGCGTCCCACGCTGACCGTTCCGAAGACGTTCGCAACGCCGTGACGCGGTTGGTTCGGCAATTTGATGAATACGCCGCCCGCCTTTACGAAGCGGAATCTCGGGCCATCTTCGACCGATTACGAGAGCTTCGCGAACAGTATCCTCAGTCGGTTTCGAACGACTCGTTGGAACACTGCCAGGCGATATTGAACGGAATTGCCGATCGTCGGGCGCGCTACCAATCACAGCTGGACGAACTGGCCGAACAAGCCATCGCATCGGCCCGGGCGGGCGATCATGACAGATCGAGCAGTTGCCTTCGGCGTCTATCGAGCATACATACCGCTCAACCCCAGTTGTTGCCTGAAGATCGACTCAACGACATCCGCGAGGCCATGTCGAAAGCAGGCTCCGCACACGACCATCATGTCGTGATCGAGACGCTCATCGCCCGTGAAAAGTCGCTCGCGACGGAAATCAAGGAACTGGCCGCTTCGGTCCACCGGTTTCACCATATCGCGCGCACAACTGATCATGGCAGTCCGGAGTATCGGGAAGCGGAGCAGGCGTACCGGGAGACCTTGCGGGCGTACCGCACGCACGATCGAGATTGGCTGGCCGGCGTCATTCTGGAATTGGTTGACATCCTCGGTGAATGGACTCATCCTCCGCCGCGCGTCGAGGCCCAACTCGATCGCTTCGTCGCCGATATTCGAAGCGCGCTGGCTCACATTCGTCAGGAAATCGGAGAAATAGAGTCTGATCGCGACGGTGCGCCGGATTGATGCTCATGCCGCGGCGATCCTTCGTCGAAACGCGTTGCGAGTTCGGTCTCGTCGCGTAGAATCGTGGATGCGAGGGTTGGGCAGTCTCTCTGCATCGTCCGAAGCGGTGCGAAACTGATCAGCATCCGAACTGGAAGGAGCAATGCGCCCATGCGTGAAGCAGTCGTGGTGGAGTGTCTGCGAACGCCGATCGGCCGGTATCGCGGCGGGCTCGTGCCGGTTCGACCGGACGATCTGGGCGCGCACATCATACGAACGGTCGTGTCACGGTCGGGCATCGATCCAGCGTCGATCGATGACGTCTATTGGGGGGCGGCCAATCAGGCCGGCGAGGACAACCGGAATGCCGCACGCATGGCATTGCTACTTGCCGGGCTGCCGGACTCCGTTCCGGGCACGACGGTCAATCGGCTCTGTGCCAGCGGGCTGGAGGCGGTCGCGCTGGCAGCCAGACTGATCGAGGCCGGTCACGGCGATGTGTTCATCGCCGGCGGATGCGAGTCGATGAGCCGGGCGCCGCTCGTGTTGCCCAAGCCGGACGAGCCGTGGGTGCGCGGCAATCAAACCATGTACGACTCCACGCTTGGATGGCGAATGACCAACCCGAAGCTGGCGCGGCTTCACCCACCCTACAGCATGGGGGAAACGGCGGAAAATGTCGCGGAGAAGTACAAGCTCTCGCGTGAATCGCAGGATCAGTTCGCATTCGAAAGCCAGATGCGCTGCAAGGCCGCGGTCGAGGCGGGGCGGCTGGCCGAAGAGATCGTGCCGGTCGAGATCGTGAACGGAAAACATACGACCGTCATCGCCGCCGACGAACATCCACGATTCGATACGACCTTGGAGGCGCTCGCCCGGCTCAAGCCGGCATTCAGGGAAGGCGGCACGGTCACCGCAGGAAACAGCTCCGGTCTGAATGACGGAGCGGCTGCGCTTCTGCTGATGGAGGCGAAGACCGCCGAGCGTTTCGGCCTTCGTCCGATGGCATTCGTTCGGCCGAGCGCCTCGGCCGGGGTTGATCCATCGTTCATGGGGCTTGGGCCGGTTCCGGCAACGAACAAAGCATTGAATCGAGCCGGCTGGAAGCTCCGCGATCTGGACCTGATCGAAATCAACGAAGCGTTCTCGGCCCAGGTGCTCGCTTGCGTCCGCGAGCTGGACATCGATCCGGCAAAATTAAACGTCAATGGCGGTGCCATCGCGCTGGGGCATCCTCTCGGATGCAGCGGCGCGAGACTCGCGACAACGCTAATTCGGGAGATGAACCGCCGCGGGGCGAAGCGCGGTCTGGCCGCCCTCTGCGTTGGTGTCGGTCAGGGGCTCGCCGTGCTGTTTGAACGGGCTTAACGGCCTCTTGGATTGATTGACCCGATGCTGCCGATCCGAATCAGCTTGGTGCCGGCTTGCCGCCCAACGGCGCGCGACTGTCGAGGGTTCGGCCTGCTGTTCGTCATCAGCCTCTCGGCGGCGTGCAGGTCGCCGGTGCCGTCCGGTGAATCGAGCGCGGGAGTGGTCCGCGAAGATCGTCCATCAGCCACAGCAACCACCCACGACGCTGACGATCCACAGATCTCGCGCTTCAGTCCGATTGACTGGAGCCACTACGGCCTGTTGCTCTTTCGAACCGTACAAGGCGACAAACTCGACGCCGCGGCGCTGTGGACCTCCGGCGACCTGATCGAACGCATGTTGAATCAACTTGCCGAACACGGACCGACGCGCGATGCCGCGGCATTTCAGGACGCGCCAAGCCGCCTTGCCTATCTGATTAATGCGCACAATCTGCTTGTACTGGCTGAATTCAGATCACAACTCGCGGCTTCCAGCACGACTGCAATGCGTGTCGGCCGCGGCCGGTATGCGATCGACGGGCGAAGCGAAACCGTACTGACGCTCCGAGATAAAGCCATCCGTCTGGCCGGCGCGGATTGGCGCGTAGGCTTGGCACTATTCAGCGGGCGATCGGACGGTCCTCGGCTGAATCGGCGACCGTTCACGGCAGACATGCTGGACATTCAGCTTGACGATGTTGTTCGACGTGCCGTGTCTTCTCCTTCGGTGGTTCTGATTGATCATGGTGAAGTGAAGCGCCTGTTGCTCTGCCGAGAACTTTACGTCATCCGCGGGACCTTGCTCAGGGATTATGAGCGCAGATACCAGACAACCGGCGCATCGGTTCTCAATGCACTTCTTGAATGGGCGTCGCCGTTCGACCGGGCAACCCTTAACTCGGCGGTTGGCTATGTGGTCAGTCAGATGCCCGAGAACGACGCCGCCCCGTTTCTTGATTCTCTGCCGACAAAGTGAGCGCGCTCCGCGAAGTCCGCTCGCTTCCAGGGTACGATGCGCTATCGTGCCGTGATCGCACGGTTTGACCGAACCTGGCCGAACGTGTCTTTTCGCTTCCCTTTCTTGTCGTCACCCAGCTTCAATCCAAGCGCCTTCTTGGAGTTGTCCACCTTGAAGATGGCTGTCGTGCGTCCCCCGGCCGCGCCGGCAGTCACGTAGGCGTACTTGATCGAAATGTGCTCCGAATTGAGTTTGCCGCAGATGTCCGCGAGCGCTCCGGGGCGATTGGAAAGCTGAGCAAGCAGCACGTCAGTTTCGGTCAGTGGAACATTCAGTGCCTTGAGGACATCCCGGGTGCGTTGGGCCTGGCCCGTCACAATTCGGAATACCCCGTGCTCGACGGAGTCCATCAAGGTGACGGCGATCAGGTTTATCTTCGCAGTGGCAAGGGCGTCGCAGACCTTGGAGAGAATGCCGGGCTTGTTGGTCAGAAATACGGAAAACTGCGTAACCGGAACAAACATGTGAATCGCATCCCCACGGAATGAGTCCCCACGATGTCGGCGGGGGCGAAACCGAGCCGGCGCCGGCATGCAGCATTATAAAGTCGATACAACAGAAGTGACCGCGGATTCAGCGCAAATTTCAGTTGGCTCAGCGAACAGACGTGCGTCGCGGCCGCTGGATGAGCAGGAAGCCCACGGCCAGCAACGCCAGGCTCGACGGTTCAGGCACGAATGTCAGGCCCGAGAGTCCGTCCGCAAGGCCGGTATTGCGGGACCCGGGGCGGAGGAAGCCGTTTTCGAGTGTGAGCGCATAGAGCGGATTCAACGGATTGTTCGGATCCCCGCCGGGATAGCTCGACGATCGGCCGACAACCCACGCATTGAGGTCGTTCGCGGCGTCTGGATCAAATGCCATGCCCGCCGTGGCGCCGAGCGTGTTTCCCTGAATGACCTGCGGCTGCCCGATGATCTGTGCGGTCAAAGGGTCGATTTTCAGAATTCGGTGGTTTGAAGTGTCGATGCCGAACAATTCGCCGTTGCGATTGAACGCCATGGCGGAGAGATCGCCCCCGGATAGAACGGATCCGATGACGGTCGCCTGCCCCGATTGAATGTCGATCGTGTACAGTCGATCCGAACCCGCGGTCTGCGAACCATAGAGCACGCCCGTCAGTGGATGAAAGGCCAGATCGCCCTCGGTGGCGTCGAGTCCGAGCGAGCCGATTCGCGTCGCCTCCCCCGTCAGGCGATTGAGGCGAAAGAGCGAGTTGGTCGCGGCGTCGTGTGCATACAGTCCGGCCGTCGGCGACCAGGCCAGTCCTGACAGGGTGGGCACCCCCGTCGGGCGAGGATTCGTCGCAGCACCCGTCGTCAGGTTGATGTCATAAAGCACACCGTCGAAATCGATCCCGAGAAGCTCGGCCGCTCTCACGTTGGATCCGACGGTCGCGAGAGCAACCAGCAAGGGCAAAATAGTTTTGAAGAGGTGACGTCGCTTCATTTCAATATACAGCGGACTGAATCTTTGCCTGAGGTCGGGTATCCCTTCGAACCGGAGAATCGACGATTGATCATGCGGTGGTTCAGTGATTCGACCGTCCGTGCGCCAATTGGAACATGGTTTGGCACCAGCCATGACCGTGCTGCACTTCGGCCGGGACGGGACAAATCGCGTCTGTCGGTTCCCCCGCGAGCTGCATCCAGTATACGGCCGGACACGACCTGCATCAAGAAATGAGCGAGACTTCCAAGCGTGAATTATCATTGCGGACAGCCCTGGGCTTGAGTCCCCGATCAGATCCTGGAATGGCAAAAAAACGAGGTGAGCCATTTCTCGCATTGTCTGATAACGTATGGTGTAGTCTGAAAACCCGGACCGCGGCTACCGGCCGCGCATGATGCGGCTTGAGCGTTTTTCCATGATCAAAGAGTGCGGGGCCGAGTCAGTCATGACATGATGGGGGCCGCCCCGGGCCGCTGAATCAAGAGATGCAAATGCCGACAGACTCAGGGAAATCCGATTTCAATCTGATGATCCGTCGCGAGTTGCGGCAGATCGGGAAAGTTCGGTTGGCCGGCGAGCGACTTTCGATCGGCCGGTCGGTCGATTGTGATATACGCCTTGAGGACGATGAGGTCGCCCAACTGCACGCGTGGATCGAGCGCACGCCGCAAGGTTGGCGGATTGTCGATCATGACACGGCGCGCGGCATCCGAGTGAACGGCCGCAAGGTGTCGAGTTCGATCCTGGCGGCCGGCGACGTGATCGACGTCCGCCCCTTCTCGATCAATGTACTCGATGATCAGACGGGCGACACCAACGAGGCATCCGACCGCTCGATTCATCTGAGTTACAGCGGCGTGGTTCCGACGTATGTGCGAACATCGCAGGACTCGGGCTCCGTGATTCAGCAGCGGCTTGAAGACCTCTACGCGATGTCCCGATTGATTCTGGCCCGTCGGGACAACGGCTCGTTCTGGCAGATCATTCATGCGGCGCTCCAGCGGTGTTTGTCGGCCGATCGCTGTGTGCTCGTGGGAGTCGATGAGGCCGGCGCGATCTATCGCCTTGCACCACGAACGCGCAGTGCCGAAATCGATAAGCCACTGGGCGTCAGCCATTCGGTGTTGCATGACACCATCGCGGCCGGGCAGGGCATGTTGATTCAACAGGTGCTTCAGGATCAGCGATATGCCGACGCCCGAAGCCTCGTTGATAACCGTTCGGGTTCCGTGATTTGTGTCCCCGTGATGGTTGATGGTCGGGTCCGAGCCGTCATGTACGCGGACCGCGACCTCTCGAGATTCCCATTTCAAACGACCGATCTTGACTTCGCGATGGCAGCGGTCGATCTGGCCGCGGGAGCGGTCAGCGTGGACGAGCTTCAGGCCAAAGCGCGCGACTATGCTCGACTGAAAGGCCGCATCGATGTCGGTCGGGAGATGCAGAAGATGCTGATGCCGTCGCCGATTCCGCAGCCGGCGTGGGGTGAGGTTGCGGCGCTGAATCAGCCGGCCGATCAAATGAGCGGCGATATTTACGATGTCCGAATGGACTCAAAGGGACGTTTGCTTGTCAGTATTGCGGATGTTTCCGGCAAGGGCGTTCCCGCCGCGTTCGTAACGGCCATACTTCAAAGCTCGTTTCGATTGGCGGTTCGCCACCATGAAGATCTCGTTGAGATCATCGGCAGCGTCAATTCGGCACTGATCGACAGCATCCCGCCGGACTGCTTCGCGACCATGATCATCGTGCGATGGTCTGCGGACGGTCGTGAAGTCGAGATCGTCAACGCCGGCCATCATGCGCCGCTCTGGTTGATGAGCGACGGACGGGTTGAAGCATTTCCATCGCGAGTGGGCATTCCCCTCGGCATTATGCCAACATGGGATGAGGACGTGGTGTTGCGGAATTTGCCGGGTGTCCGGGCGCTTTTGCTCTGCAGCGACGGCGTGACCGAAGCGGTCGATGCGAACGGAGTGGAGTTCGGATTGGATCGGGTCGGCGCGGAACTCGCGCGCCTCGCCGACGGCACGGCGTCGGAAATCGCCGGTGATCTCGCGCGGACCGTCCGGCAGCATTGCAGCCCGCGCGAGCCGGCGGATGACGTCACGCTTGTGATCGTCAAACCATCATGAAGGCGTCTTGGCCGGGCCGATCGGTGTTTGCACCCCGGGGTTCGGCTTCGGAGCGACCGCTGCGGGGCTACCGGCAGCTCCGTGAATCGCGGCGTTCGCCGGCTGTTTGCGAGCGGCGGCGACGGTGATCGGAATGTTCAGCGAGGGGGCCTCGGGATCGTCGGTTTCGATCGTCACCAGGTCACCCGCATCATCCGAGGGGGCGTACTGCGCCGGTATCGTGAGCGTGATCTGGTAGCTCTTGCCCTCCGCTTGTTCAGTCGATTGCACGGCGATTTGCGGGTTGGAACTCGATAAACGCGTGATCTTGAATGATCGATTCACGTTGGTTCGAACGTAGAACTGCCGCGAGAGATCGACCACCCGCGACGGCGGCAAAACGAGTGACGGAGGCATGACATCGATGGCCGCCGTAACGAAGGCATTGATGGGGATGCGTACCGTCGGCGGATCAGCGATACCGGTCTGCATTTCGATCCAGCCCGAGTTGTTTCCCGGTTTCAGCGGCGGAACGACCGTGACGGTCAGTTCATAGTTGTCGGTACCTTCGATCGGCGCGATGGCTGCGGAAAACCCAGTTACACTGACTTTCGGCTCGGAAAACTGGATCGGGCCGCCTGTACGATTCGTCAGCGTGATGGCCTGCTTGCCCGGATTGGCCAAATCGGCGGGCGTGATGCGACCGAAGGCGACAGCCGGGGCGCTCGGTTGGATCGGCTGCCAGATCTCGCCCTTGAATGTGAGGATGACTTGTGCGTCCGGACCCGGCACGTTGGTGTGCACGGTGATCGATTTTGACATCGGACCGTTTCCATGTCCGGACTTGATCTGAATCGGAATCTTGCCGCTGTCGCCTGGTTCAACAATCCGGTCAAACTGACCGGCAACGGTGCAGCCTCAGGACGGCTTGACGCTGAGTATCTCCAGCGGTCCGTTGCCTGTGTTTGTAAACCAGAATTCGTGCTGAATGTCCGGTCCGGCTCGCGTCGAACCGAAATCGTATGTCGGCGTGTCGAATCGGATCGCAGGCACCTCGCCAGGCTTGAGCTGGACAGTCGGCGCTGGAACATTGGGGACGACCTTCCCGGATTTGATCGCGGCGGGATTGGCCGGCTGTCCCGCGACTGCGCGGGCGGAGTCGACCTGATCGTACGGCGGTCCGACGAACTCGGACGTCGCGGCTGGAGCGCTTGGGCCAACGACTGACGTCGAAGCTCGAGTCGGCGAATTCTTTGGTGGATGGGGCGGGGCCACTGCTTTGGCGCCGGCCGGCTGGGTGGGTTGCTGCGCCTCGACGCATTGTGCGGCCGCGAGCACGGCGATCATCGCGGTCAAATTACGCAGGGCGGAAACGCACCGCCGCCGCCGAAAAGTATGATTCATGGATGTCACAGTCTCCGGAAAGGGCCTCGCGGCCACAGGAGTTAGACGATTCTCCGTGGATTGGGAAATCGACTCAATCGCCCTTGAATATAACATGAGCATTGCTCAGCGCATCGTAAACGACGTGTAACGCCTCAAATCACGGTTTTGGTCTAATCAGGAGAAGCACGGCCTGCTTCAACCGGCAGGCGAGAGGCTTTCCGGTTCGGCGGCCGGGGCGGCGACGGATGCCTCCGGTTTTGGCATGTAATCGGTGATCAAAACGGGCATTACGACGATCTCAACACGGCGATTCACTGCCCGGCGTTCGTCGAGGTAAACATTCTGCTTGAGGGGTTCGTAGCATCCGGCGGAAGACAGGCGTAGCGCCCGCGGATCGATTCCGCGCTCGATGAGGTAGTCACCGACGGCCCGAGACCGGGCGAAGCCGAGGTCGAAGGGGTCACGGTAGGGTGAATCGGGCGGGAGTGGCTCGTTGGTCGCGTGCCCCCGGATTTCGAGTTTATTGGTTTTGCCTTTTACCTCGTCGATCAGTTGATCGAGAATTTCCCGCATGGGCTGCTCCAGATCAGCGCTGAAGCGGTTGAAGGCAATGGGGCCGCCGATGGTGATTTCGACGCCGTCGCGGATTTTTCGGACGCGGTAGTAGCGACCATCCATGCCCGGTTCCTCGGAGTGGCCGTAGTTCTTGTTGAGATCGGGCACGGCGGCCGACTGGAGCCTCATGAGAAAGCTCTTGAAGTCGACGATGTTTTCGGGGTAGTAGCCGGATTGTCCGGTGGCACCGAAGGCTCGCTGGATGGATTCCATGGCGGCCATGAAGAGCTTGTCGCGTTTGTCAAAATTCGCCAGCGAGGCGAGCAGGACGAAGAAGCACAGAAGCAGCGACATCATGTCGCCGTAGGTGAGGACCCACGCGGGAGCGCCGACTGGCGGACATTTGTGCTTACGGGCCATGTGGCGCGTCCTTCTTCGAGTCGACCGCCTCAGGCGTTCTTTGCGGCGGCAAGTTCGGCTCGCCTCTTGGGCGAGAGCATGACGGCGAGTTTCATCTCGAGCATTCGGGGATTGTCTCCAGCCTGGAGGCAGAGAATGCCGGTTTTTGCGATTTCGAGATAGAGCATTTCCTCGTCGTTCTTTGTCGCGAGTTTGTCAACGACGGGCAATCCGAACACGTTGGCCACCATCGCGCCGTACAATGTGGTCAGAAGGGCGATGGCCATACCTGGACCGATGGCGGATGGGTCCGCCATGTTCTTCAGCATGACAACGAGTCCGACGAGTGTACCGATCATGCCGAAGGCCGGGGCATATTTCGCGAGGAGGTCGGGGACGCTCTTGGCCTCGGCGTGTCGCTGGCCGATGGCGTCGATTTCAGCTTGCAGCACGGTTGTGACTGTGTCGGCATCCGTACCGTCGACGACCATCTGGATGCCGTTGGCGACGAAGGGGTCGCGAATTTCGGCGATCGAGTTCTGAAGCGACAGGATGCCCTCGCGTCGTGCGATGTCCGCGAGCTTTACGATCTGCTTAATGAGCTGGGCCGGGTCCTGCTTTCGATTCAGGATGACCACCTTCAACGTTGCAAAGAAGCTGGCAATGTTGTCGCCGCGGCTGGCCACCAGGGTGACGAAGATGCCGCCACCGATGACCATGATGCCGGATGCCATGTCCCAGAACGTGCCGACGACGTCGCCTTTCGCGCCGACCCAGAGTGAGTAGCCAAGCAGCCCGATGGTGGCGACTGATCCTATGATTGCCGGTAGATCCATGCCTCTTTCCTGCGGTTCTCCGTCGCCTTGCCGGGTTGAGTCGCGTCCGTTGAATGATGCCGGATTGGAGAAAGCGAACGCATCGTCCAGTTCCGCCGAACCGGTCACACCCATCTGTTCATCGGACCACGATGAAAGACAGTTAAGCATTCACGGACATGCGCTTATGATGGCGCCGATAATTCCATTGGTGCGAGACACATGATGACTCTGCCGGCCCGAACCCAGCCGAACGTACCGACCACCCGCATGAGATCCCTGGCTTTTGGGGCGGCCATTCTGGCGCTGGCGGCGCGGCTGCCTTTTATCGGATCACCGGGTTATACGGAGGATCTCGCGCAGTTTGTCGCATGGGCGGAGATTTCCCGGGAAGGCTCGCGGATCGCGCCGCCGGGCGGGCTGCCGATGGTTTATGCGGAGCGGCCGGGCGGAAGCGGGCGAAGTTGGTCGAATTATCCACCCGGATACCTGATCGTGCTTCGCGGGCTTGCAACGATCCACGATTCGATCGCGCCCGAGCCGGAGCGCTTGTCGCTCGATTTGATCCGGCGAATTCGCTCGGGCGCCGACGACTCCGGCGTTCGGCGAGCCATGTGGATATTCAAGGGGCCGGCGGTCATTGCAGATGCCGTCATCGCGGCACTGCTTCTGCTCTGGGTGAGTCGCCGTCTTGATGAACGGTCGGCCGTGGTGACGGGCGTCGTTTACGCCCTTGCGCCGCCCATCATTTGGGACTCCGCGGCATGGGGGCAGGTGGAATCGGTATTCATCCTTCCATTGCTGCTGGCGATCGAAATGGGGTCCCGCGGCCGTGTTGAGGCGATGGCGTTCTGGGCGTCGACGGCGTTCATGGTCAAGGCCCAGGCCGCCATGATGGCGCCTCTGGCTTTGCTGCTGGCGTGGCAGTACGCGGGCACTGACGGCAGGCGTTGGGCTCGTGTCGCGCTTGCGGCGATTGTTCCCGCCGCGGCGATCGCGCTCCCGTTTCTATCGCAATCGGATGGGCTCTGGCGAGCTTACGCCGGCGCGGCCGAGTACTATCCGTTTACCCATCTGAACGGGTTCAGTGCGTGGTTCCTGACGAGTCCAATCCTGTCGCCTCAACTGGAGACGATGGCTTCATCCTATTCCCGCGACACGCTTCCGCTGTTTGGCGGAATGAGTGCTCGGGTGATCGGCGGCGCTCTGCTGATGGGATCATGGATTGTTGTCGGCGTGCGCCTGCTGCGCGGCCGATGCGGCGGGGGTGTGTTACAGTGGGCGGTTGCGGTTTTGCCGATCAGCTTCTTCGCTTTTTCCACTCAGATGCACGAGCGGTATATCGTGCCGGCCGTCGCAATGTGGCTCTGGGCGTTCAGCAATGATCGCCGTTGGTGGTTGGGATTCGGTGTGATTCTGCTGGTGTCAACGTTGAACCTGCTGTGGGTATGGCCGGGAACCGGTGACGGCGAATGGGTGGCTTTCTGGCGATCCGTGCTGCACCGGAACTGGCTGACCCTCGCGCCGGGTCAGTGGTGCGCATCGGCGATCACGTTCCTCGCATTCTTGATGCTGGTCATTGGGCCGAATGATCGGCGCCGGGCGCAGGTTGCGCTCGATGTCACCCGTTCGGAGCGCGATACCGCAGTCGCACCTTGATTGGCAGCCCGGAGGAGTCGGATTTTTCAAGGGACGTTCAGAATCATTCCGGGCTTGAGGCGTTTCGGATCGTTCTTCAGGGTGGCGCGGTTCTTTTCCAGCAGTTCTTTCCATCGGGCACCTTTGCCCAGAACCTGTTCGGCGATTCCGTACAGCGTATCGCCCTCACGAACGGTGTATGTTCGTGAGGTTGCGACGGTTTCCGGCTTTGCGACTGACCCGGTCGATGGCACGCTGGTCGTCGCGACGGCTGGCCGAGCGACGGTGGCGGCAGTTGTCGGACCGCTTGGCATCGCGGCGGCTCGTGCGGGGATTCGTGCTTCTGAAGCCGGCGCGGCTGCGGGACCGTTGGATTCCTTGCGGGCGGGCAGGATGACGGAATCACCGATCTTCAGCCGACGCGGATCGAGGTTGGGATTGGCAGCGGCGATTCGCGCGACCTCCTTCGTTGATCCGTAATACTTCGATGAAATGGTCGAAAAAGTGTCACCCGCCGTAATGATGTGCAACGCCGGGATGGCCGGCGCCGCGATGTTGCCAGCCGTCGGCTTGACTGGCGTGGTGGAGCCATTGTCATTTGTGGTGGACGCACCGCTGGTATTAATCACTCCGGGCCCGGTCTGGCCGGTGGTCCTGGGCGCGTTGGCTCCGGAAGCAATCGGCGGAGCGGACGCACCGCGATCGGCCGGAGTCTGCGCGTTTGAAACCATCGTTGCTTGATTCGGCTGATTGTTTGCGGGTTTCGGGCCGGATGGCTGGAGCGAGGGCGGCAACGTGATCGATCCGGACCCGGCGGGCCGACTGCCGGAGGAAGCGGACGACTCGATGGCGATCGGCGTCTTCGTCGTGTTTCGCGACGAATCGGTCGAGAGGGGCGAAGCAATCGGCGCGCTATTCGATTGCGGCGCATCGACGCTGGCGGATTCGAGATTGCGTTGAGTGGCTTCCCGCAACGACGACGAGGGCGACGTGCGCAGCGGAGTCGCATCGTTGATGGATTCGAGCGTCCGGGCTGAATGATCGTTGGAGGTCGACGGGCCGACTGTGGGGGGACTGGCGGGTCGATTGGCACCGACTTGTGATCCGGTGGATGCGGTGATCGGCGTGACCCACGAGGAACCGGCTGGGCCTGCCTGCAAAGAGGTTGCAGGCATTGCGGATGACGAACCGCCGACTGATGTCGTGATCGATCGATCCGGCGTGGGGAGATTGGATGCGAGGGCTTTTGTCGGCACGGACGGCCGGTTTGTATTTGCCACGGACTCTCGCGGATTTGTGGCATGAACCGTACGCGTTGCGGATGCGTCCGGCGGCCGGGTGGGACTGTTCGCGTGAGCCGGTGAGATTCCCGAGGGTCTGGCTGCGGCAGTCGTCGCGTCGGGCGTCTTGTTTCGGCCGGCCGGAATCTGCGGTGGGGCGATGGCAGATCCACTGGTGACGATCTTCAGGTCAGCGGCGTCTCGATTGCTGCCGTAGAAGAAGTAGACTCCCGCGACGCCGACGATTACCAGCCCGGTCGCGATACCGATTCGAACTTCCGTGCCCATCTGACATCCTCCATGACGTCAATTGATTGCGGAATCCATCTTCGTGGATGGATCCGCCAGAACGTATTGTTGCGGCATTCCGACCGGAAAGCCAATCGAAAAATCCGCGCGATGCCGGCCGGCCCGCCATCGGACCGACCGGCAAGCGCGTCCGACTATCCTACGCCTTCGCGAGGGCGATTTGTTCGCGTCGCAATAGGAATTGCGTTGCGATGCCAACTGTGCTGTAGGTTCCTGAAATCATGCCCGCGAGAAGCGTGTAGTTGATGCTATGAATTCCTCTGCCGCCCAAGATATACATGATAAGAACGGTAATGACGGCCGTCAACGTCGTCAGAATGGTTCGGGACATGGTCTGGTTGACTGAGGCGTTAATGATTTCGGCGGAGATGTCCTTCATTCGACCGCGATTTTCGCGGATGCGGTCGAAGATGACGATCGTGTCGTTGACCGAGAATCCGACGATGGTCAGCAGGGCGGCCACGACCGCGAGATCGATGCGGATGGTCTCGTTGAGCAGCAACATGCCGCCGAAGGCAGTGCCAGCAATGAAGGAGGTGAATGCGACGGCGCCGACTGCGATGATCGCGTCATGCACCAGGGCGATGACCGCCGCAGTACCCCATCGGGCGCTTCCGAACCGGAACCAGAGATAAGCGATGATGATGATCCAGGAGAGCGCGAGGGCGACGTAGGCCTGAACCTTGGATTCGTCGGAGACTTCGCGGTCGAACTGGGTGACAGAGGCGAGTGAAGTCTGTCGCTGGAGGGCTGATTGCAACAGCTCAACCTCCGGGACGGCCAGCTCGGACTGCCAGATGCCGGACAGATTGCCCTGGTCGTCGAGCAGCGGATAGTTTTCATCCGACACGAGCACGATGAGCCTTGAGTAGAGATTCTGGCTGTTGGGGGCGGGTGTCACGCCGAGGACTCGGGATTCACGCCATCCATACTTTTCAAAGTCGGGCTGCAAACGCATGGACTTCAATCGTCGCTGCAGGGTCGGAATGTCCTGAGGCGGATTCACATTTTCAAGCACGATTGCGACGCCGCCTTCCCAACCTTCCAGTTCGAGGGATGCCGCCTCGGAATCGGTGAGGTTGATGCCGAGCGCCTTCGGGTTGCTCTCGCGAATCGGGAAGTAATTGACGCCGCCGTCAGCGGAATTGGTGGCGAGCTTGAACTCGAGTGCCTGTTGGATATCGAGGTCCGACTCCAGATTCTCGACGATGGCATCCATCACGAGCTCTTTGTTGGTTTCGCGGGTCACGACGGTGAAGGAGCGGCCGTCGGCTCCGCCCGATTCGAAGCCGGCGATTGCCTGAACCTGTGCACCACCGATTGACTCTGCGGCGGAGTTGAAGGCCTGGGTAATCCGCGTTTTCAGCTTCGCCGGATCAAGCTCTCTCGCTTCGGCGGTGTGAACAGTGACGACTTCGGAAGCCGGATCGGAGTAGCTGACGCCGTTGGTGCTGCTGAGGTCATCCTTGAGAACCTGCCGGAGGACCGCGGCAAGCCGGCTGGCCGGGATACCGGGGGTCGCCACGGTGTAGGTTCCGCTGGCGCCGGTCACCTGTGCCTTGGACATGGCATCGGCGGCGGCCTTAAGGCTTTCGGCGCTTTTAGCGAGGCGTTCCTCGATGGCCTTCTGTCTTTCGGAGCCGGTGGCGAGTTTTGTGATCGGGCTGTCAGCCTTCAGATCTATCTGGGCGTTGACACCGCCGAGGAACTCAATGTCGTATAACTTTTCGGCGGGCAGGAAGACGAAGAGCGCAATGCTGCCGCCGACCATGATGGCTGAGAAGGTGAAGAAGTATTTGCGTGCTGCGATCCAATTGATATTCGGGATGCCGATGAGGGCCGACATCGGAAGTGTCTTTCGATTGGAGTGAATGAACCGGATCAGCCACATCAGGAAGAGCAGAACCAGCACGGCCGGTCCGACGTCGATCAACGATTTGCCGAACGCCATGGATGTCGAGGTGGCACGTCCTTCGGCCGTGTTCAAGGCGTAGCCCAATGCGTAAAGGCCGGCTCCGAGCGCGGTGAGGACGACGCCAACGGTGAACGGACGCCGAAGGACTTCACGGGGGATTGAGATCATCGACATCATGTCGAAGAACATGCGCGTGACGAAATAGGCCGTGAAGACGTTGATGAACACGCCGATACCGAGGGTAAGGCCAAAGCCCTTGATCTGCTCACTTCCGATGAGGTAGAGAATGACGCAGGTAAGGATGGTGGTGACGTTTGAGTCGAGGATGGCGCTGAATGCCCGCTCGTAGCCGAGTTTTACGGCCATTCGCAGGGCGGTGCCGCGGTTCATTTCCTCGCGAATGCGTTCGTTGATGAGGACGTTGGCGTCGACCGCCATTCCGATGGCCAGGACGATACCGGCAATGCCGGGCATCGTCAGGGTTGCGCCGAGAATAGCCATCATTGAGAAAGTGAATAGGATGTTGATGGCAACCGCGACGACGGCGACAAAGCCGGCATATCGGTAGTAGAAAATCATGAAGATCGCGACACACAACGCGCCGATCGCACCGGCCCTGAGTCCCGACTCCTGATTTGCCTTTCCGAGCGAGGGACCGATGGCCCGAACGCTGATGGGCGGATCCTTCAGCTTCTGCGGCAGGCTTCCCGCATTGAGTTTCTTGACCATTTCGTGCACTTCCTGGGGCGTGAATCGGCCCTGGATGATGCCTTCGGTCACGATGGGGGTATTAATGGTTGCATGGGAGATGCACTCGTCGTCGATGAAGATCGCGAGCTGCGAGCCGCGGTGCGTTCGCGTGAGGGGTCCGAACTTGGTGCCGCCGACCGTGTCGAGCCGGAAGCCGATGGCGGGTCCTCCCTGTTGATCTCGTGTTGAGAATGCCGAGACGAGTGACCAATCGCTCTCGCCGCTTCTTGCGGAGTGGGTCATCGTGTAGCCTTCGCCGATGTGTGAAAGGACGTAGTATTTGTCGCCATATCGCTCGACGACGACGGAGAATCCTTTCTTCATTTCTTCAAACTGCGTTTCGAGCAGTTTGGCCTGATCCTTTTTGAGATTAAGAAACTCGACCGGGTCTTCAATCTGGAACCATTGGTAGGTTGACTCTCCGGGTTGGGGGCGCGGTCCTCGCCGCTTGAGGGAGGCGCGGTATTCATCGAATTTCGGATCGGAAGCGCCGGTGGGAATGATTCGAAATTCGAGCACACCGGCTCCCTTGAGCAATCGCTGCAGGTCCGCTGGGTCTTCGAGGCGGCCTTCGCCGCGCCGGCGTGTCTCCTTGAGGTTGTCGCTCTGTTCAACGATTTTGCTGATGAGATCGGCCAGGCCCGGAAAGTCCTTTGTCAGTTCATCGAGCTTTGATTTACGCTGGGGGTCGCGCGGCTTTAATTCCAAAAGGGAGAGCAACTGGTTGATGTCGACATTTGTTGCGACGACCGCGCCGACGGCGTTATCGAAGTCGCGTTCGAGTGAGGCGATACGGTCTTCGACCACGTTCAGGACGCGCTGGAGCGCCGCGTCGTAGGCGACGCGCTTGGCCGTCGCATCGTCCGTTGCGGGGACTGCGGCCGGCTCGGCAGGTGGCGGGGCGGCCTCGGCTGCCTTCATGTCATCATAAGCCTGGACAAGGGCCTCAATCGCAGGCCGTCGGTCGGGTAGTTCGGCGATCATAGCGTCGAGGGCGGCCTGTCGCTGTTCGGCTTGCAGGGCAAGTGCCGCGAGGAGGGCATTGCGCGTGGCGTCGACGTCCTTGAGGGCGTCCATCGCTCGCAGTTCGTCATATGCCTTTGCCGCGGACTGCAACAGCGGCAGGCGGGAAGGGACGCCTTTGCTCAATCGCTCAAACGCGGCGGCGCGTCCTTCCGGTCGCGACACTGCGCTGACGACCGAACTTCGGCGGACGATTGTGTCCTGCAATTCCTGCTGAAGGGTTTCGAAGTCGGCACGTGCCGCGGTCACGGATTTGGCTGCCGCAGGCATCTGAATTTCGATTCGGTTGGCACCGACCGGCCGCCAGACCAGGTTGAAGACGCCCTTGGGATCGACGCGGCGGCGCAGAACCTCAATCACGCGCTGTGAGAGGTTGGTGCGATCCGAACCCTCCATGCCGGTTGAGTCCAACTCATAGAGGAGACTGTAACCGCCGGCGAGGTCGATGCCGTACTTGATTTTTTCCTGGATCGGCCACACGCTCGCGAAACCCAAGGCCACGAGCACTCCTACCAAAACGATCTTCCACCACAAGTCGCGTTCCTGCATTAGAAATACCTATTCAATTGAGAGAATGTTTGAGGTTTCGCCCGTGGGCGAATCGCTACGATCAGAGATCCGGCGTCGGGTCATCGACATCCGCCAGATCTCAAACGGAATTTGATGACAGCCCTGGCTGTACGAGCTGGAGCTGTCAGAGACTGGCGCGGCCGATTTAATCAAGAAACGAGCGGCCGCACAGCATTCGAGATGTGGGTCAATTGCCTGGCGGCGCGTGTGAACGGTTCGCGTGGCGATGGTGAATCAGTGGGGCGGCCTGTGATTCGAACACGTGACAGTAGCCGCGAACGGGCGATCTGCCGAAAGCGGCCGGCGAGGTTGTTGCAAAGCCGAAATGGTCCGACGACTGGGTATCGGTGGGTTTGGCGGCGGCCGGAGGGACGAAGGCCGTGATCATTCGCTCGCGGCTTGACTGAGATTTGTCAGTCGGTGGCTGAGCCGACTTCTCGGTGGGCGAGGAGGCCGGAGTCTTTGAAGTGAGTTGCGTGCGGCCGGCCGACTCGTTCGGCCCGGGCGCGGTCCTGGCTCGGGCCTTTTCGGAAGCGGACTTGCGCTCGAGACAGGCTCGCTGTACGTAGCGTGCCTGTGCCGCTGCCGCGCTGGGCCCAATGATCAACGCGAGGAGCGAAGCGAAAATCGCGCCGTGCTGGAAGTGGTTTTGCAGCCCGCGATCCATAGCCTTGGAAATATACTGGGTGTGCTTACGGTCGGGAAGGGGGTTCAATGTGTGAATCGTGATTCGTGGACCAGGGATTATGCGATGTAACCCCCGGCTTGGTAAGGAATTGTGAATGTATGGGGCCCGTGTGGTCCGAAGATGATGGGTTCGCACGGTTCGTTCTTGTAATACGCTGGGTTGGTGAAGCGACGCTCAGAGCCAGATCAGATCGGCGATGGCAGCTGAAGCGAAGAGGATGCTGACGAAACCGTTCAGCGTGAAGAACGCGAGATTAACGCGTGACAAGTCGTTGGGCTTGACGACCGCCTGCTCGGATGCGAGCAGGAGGGCGGTTATGCCGACGGCCGTCCAGTAGAGCCAGTTTCTTTCGGTTGTCCAGCCGAGGGCAATGAGCAGGGCGACCGTAGCGACGTGTGCGATGCGCGAGATGAGCAGCGCCCGTGCGATTCCGAACCGGGCCGGAATTGAGAACAATCCATCGCGCCGATCGATGTCGGCGTCCTGGCAAGCATAGATGAGATCGAATCCGGAGATCCAGAAAAGCACGGCTCCGGTAAGCAGCAGTGCCGGCCATCCCAGCGTGGCGGGATGAATCGCAATCCATGCGGCGGTCGGCGCGAACGCGATGACGGCACCGAGGACAAAATGGGCGAGTGTCGTGAAACGTTTCGCGAAGCTGTATGCGGACAGCCCGGCGAGGGTGGGGATGGCCAGCAAGGCCGGCCAAGGATTGCCGTACAGGAGATAGAATCCGCCGCAGGCAGTGAGAAAAACCAAGGCACTGATTTGAAGGTAGACCATCGCCTGGCGGATCGTCATCCTGCCTGCCGGAATCGGCCGTCCGGCAGTGCGCGGATTGTTCGCGTCGATTCGGGCATCGGCGATTCGGTTAAAAGTCATTGCGAAACTGCGTGCCGCGATCATACAGACAACGATCAGTCCGAGCTGGGCGGGCCTCGGAAAGCCGCCAGGCATGTTTCGGCCCGCCATGAACGTTGCCAGCAGGGCAAACGGCAGGGCGAAAACCGAGTGTGAGAATTTGACCATTTCGCCCCAGAGGCGAATCGTCGCGAGCGTCGACATATTTGGAATGATTTGCCGCGATTGGATCGGTTGTCAATCGCGCGCGGGTATGCTCGACAGGAATTCGATGAACCGACGAGCACGCACCTGCCAGGAGTTGGCTTCGGCGAATCGAATGCGGGCGGCGACGATGTCCGCTGAGCGTGCCGCCGGACGCGATTCGGATTGCAAGGCCGTGATGATTTCGTCCGGCGTCGTTCCGACCTTGACGAGATCGCCGAATGAATCCGTGTCGGCGACTTTTGTCGTGATGACGGGCTTCCCAAGCGCGAGGTACTCATACATTTTCACCGGGTTGGCCGCGAACGCGATGTCCCCGGCCTTGAACGGCACCCAGCAGACATCGAATGCCGCGACATAGGCCGGAACCTCTTCATATTCGCGCGGACCGAGGAAGGCGACGTTCTCAAGCGAGGAAAGCGACTCGACTTCACCGGGATGATTGTTCGGACCGACGAAGACGAATTGATAATTCGGCAGCGAGGTGGCTGCGTGCCGTATCAGCTCCCAGTCAATCCATTCAAAGAGCGCGCCCACAAAGCCGATGAGCGGTCGCGAATCGTGGTTCGCGCTCATTGGGAGGTCGTGCGGCCGCCGCTTGTTCTCAGCCAGGGACCGGAATCGTTCTGGATCGACACCGTTGCGTATGACTTCGATGGGCAGGTCCGGGCGTTTGGATCGAAGTTGCCTTTTGAGCGACTCGGCTGTCGTGATCGCGGCGGTGCATCGAGCCAACAGGTCGGCCTCCCATTGTTCGTATAGGCGGCGAAACTCAGAGTTTGGCGCATGCACCGAGAGGTCGTCAATGCAGTCGTAGACCACGCGAGCGAAGGGGAGTGCACTGAGCCAGTCGGCCCACATCGGCGAGATGACGATGGCGGCGGATTCCTCAAGCCGGCAGTACTTTTCAAGCTGCCGACGCAGGCCGTGAGCGCGGTCCAGCATCATTCGTCTTCGGCGACGCGAATCCAGCTTCGGCCACCAGCGCACCGGATACCGGACCGGCAGCGGGCGGACGACGTTCAACGGGCGATGTTCACGCAGAATCAGTTTCCGGAGAAGGCTGCGGTAGGAGTGCGGCGGCTCCACAAACACCGAATGGATGCACTGACTTCGCCATGCCTCCGTCAACATGCGGGTCCGGCCGACGAGGGGAAAATCCCATGTGACGGCCGTCAGTGAGACGATGCAACCGGAGTATGCCGAGGTGGTGTCATTCATCAGGTTGCCGCGGTGGACTTTCCATCGTCCCGCGGTCTCAGATGTACTTGGCAAAGTGACCTTCGCCTCGCGAGAACACGTAAAAACCGGCCGCGAACGCCGCAATGGCCGCAACCGTCGCGTAGGTCATGTGTGCCGGATCGGGCGGTGAGGCCTTGAGGATGCAAGCGCGAAAGGCTTCGAAGAAGCAAGCCAGGGGATTGAGCATGTAATAGGGCAGATACTCATCGGGCACGATTCCGCCTTCGGACTTTGAGACACGATAAAAGATCGGGGACATGTAGAACATGAGTCGAAGCCCGACGCCGATCAGATTTGCAGTATCAGCGAAGAACGCGCCCATGTAGGCGACCATGAAACACATGCCCAGCGTGAACACGAGTTGCACAGCCATGATGACCGGAATCCAGAACATTTGCAGGCTGAAATGCGATCGTCCCACGAGAATGATGATGATGAACATCGCGGCGAAGCCCCAGAGAAAATCGGAAAGCCGCGCGAGACAGGCCGACGTCGGAAAGACGGCCTTCGGAAAATTGATTTCGTGTATCAGGCCGCGGTTCGACCGAATGCATCCGGTTGCTGCTGTGATGGAGCCGTCGAAGAATCGCCACGACATGACGCCGCAGAGCAGGTAAATGATGAATTCCGCCACGCTGCCTTTCATCTGCCGGAATGAATAGCCGAACACGACCAGATAGACGAGCATGAACAGGAGAGGATCGAGCAGACTCCACAATCTGCCGAAGAACTTGTCTCGGTGGCCGGCACGGAGGTTACTGGTGACGAGAAACATGATTGTTTCCCTTCGGGCGTATAGCTCTCGCAGCCGAGCGGTCAGGTTGATGGTGGGAAGCTCAGGCAGGTTGGTAGCGATCGTAGTTGACATGCGCTATATTCCTCGACGGCCGTCGGTCGATGGGTATTATCGACCGTACGACGGGATCACACCGCGCGGACGTGCAGTCGAGCGCGGGGCGAAGGGTATTCGGGTCATCTGACTCTCGCCAACCGTGAAAGTCAATCGCACTGCGCGGTGATGTTACGACGGTCCGGCCACCGCATGAATTGGACACGGATAAAAAGCACCTTCTCTCCCGAGAGTCGATTCAATCGGGATGCGGTCTGGAATCTGGGCAGTCTCGCCGTCCTTGCGGCGGCGGGACTGGTGCTCAACTTCGTGGTTGCGCGGGCCTGGTCCAAGGACGCGCTCGGCGTATTCACCCAGGTCTATGCGATCTATATCGTGCTATCTCAACTCGCCGTGGGCGGAGTCCATGCGTCGGTGCTGAAGGAGGTTTCGTATCAGCAGAATGACCTCGAGCGTGCCGCTTTGTCCGCGACTTCGGGACTGGTCCTTGGCGCAGGGATTGCCGCCGTCGTTTGCGCGGTCTGCTACCCGCTTTGTGGTTACGTCGGCAGACTCCTCAATAGTGACGATGTGGCGATCGGCTTGCGCGATGTCGTGCCGGGTCTGTTCTTTTTCTCGCTAAACAAGATTCTGCTGAACATCCTGAATGGCGTGCGTCACATGCGGGCGTATGCGGTCTTTGCCGCGATGCGCTATCTGTTGATTTTGCTTGGCGTGCTGGTGATTTTCATAGCGAGAATTCACTACGCGCATCTCGCGGCGGCGCTTTCCATGGCCGAGGTGGCGCTGTTTGTCTGCCTCGTTCGGTATGTCGGCGTTCGGGTGTTTCCGCTGCGAATTGCAGTCGATCTTCGCGCCCGCATGGCGGCGCATTTCGGATTCGGGGTGCGCGGGTTTCTTTCGGCGCTGGTGTCCGATTTGAATACACGCGTCGATGCCATCATGCTGGGATACTTCAGGACGGATGCGCTGGTTGGTCTGTATTCGATGGCGGCGGTACTCGCCGAAGGGTTCTATCAGTTTCCGGTTGTTATTCAACGAAACGTGAATCCGCTGATCGGGAAAGCGTTTGCCGAAGATGACAAGGCCCGAATCGAATGGATGGCCCGGAAGACACGCCGCGTCCTGCATGCGATCATGTTCGGTTTGTGCCTTGTCACAATTCCGCTGTACGGCCCGCTGATGCGGCTTGCTTTTCCTGACAAAGGATATGACGAGAGCGCCTGGGCGTTCGCGATCCTCATCATCGGCATTGCCATTCAGAGCGGTTTCGCTCCAATGGGAGGGATCCTGTTTCAGGGTGGCCGGCCGGGCGAGCAGACAAAACTGATGGCGTTGGTGCTGACCTGGAATATCCTGCTGAATCTGGCACTCATTCCCGCTTACGGGATCAACGGGGCGGCCATCGCGACGGGCAGTGCGTATGTCCTTCAAGGGATCCTGACAGTCGTCTTCGCGAAACGGCATTTCGGCGTTAGGCTACTTTGAGCGAATCGCGTTGCGCGATTCCGGACTGAAGACTGACCAGGGTGTCGAACCACAGGATTTCGGCGCGCCGCAGATTTCTCTCCATGTGCGGAATTTTCGGGATTGTTATTGGTGACGGCGCAGAGGCATCGGTCGCGCAGGTCGTGACGGCCGTCTCCGGATTGTTCACGCTTTCCGAGACTCGCGGCAAGGAATCGGCCGGGCTGGCCGTTGTCAACGGCGGTCCGATTCAGGTACTGAAACAGGCGATTCCGGCCTCTGTGATGGTGCGAAGCCGGGCGTTCAACGAGATCGTGCGCGGCTCGGTTGCGGAAGCCGGTGATCGGAGCGGTTCTCGGGGTCCCTTGGCATCTGCTGCGTTGATCGGACATTCGCGCCTGGTGACGAACGGAGCTCAGGAGCGCAATTGCAACAATCAACCCGTCGTGGCCGACGGGATGGTCGCGATTCACAACGGTATCATCACGAATGATGCCGATCTGTGGGCCAAATATCCGCAACTGACGCGATCGTACGAGATTGATACAGAGGTACTGCTGCGTCTCATCCACTTGTTTCTCTCTCAGGGGCTCCCGCACGGAGATGCCGTTCGTGCGGCATTTCGCGAGATCGAGGGGTATGCGTCTGTCGCAGTGCTTTTCGACGACCGGAACGAGCTGCTGCTGGCGACGAATAATGGCTCGCTGTATTGGGTGCGGCCGTCGACGTCTCGGATCATTGCGTTTGCATCGGAAGAGTACATTCTTCGCACGCTGATAGGTCGGCGAGACCTTCGTTCGCTCTTCGGGTCGGTTGCACCCGAGCGCATCGAGCCGGGCTACGGCCTGTGGATTGCGATTGACACGCTGGCGACGAGCCCGTTCGGACTGTTCGGCGAATCGGGCCGCGGAGCGACCGATCCGACCCGGTCGTTCGGCGCGAGGACCGCCTCGCGCGAGATTATCGACGTTTCGGACAAGTACGAAGCTGAATTCGCGGCGCGGCGTGTCCGCGTTTTTAAGCCGATACTTTATTCTTCGAACGACAACCAGGATTTATTGTTTGAGCACCTTGGTCGCGTGCGTGCGTTGAAACGATGCGCGAAGTGTGTGCTGCCGGAGACGTATCCATTCATACGCTTCGATGCCGCGGGCGTCTGCAATCACTGCAACAGCCCGAGGCGTGTGATTCCGAAAGGTTCGGATGCGCTGGCTGCGGCGGTGGAGCGATATCGCCGAAGCGACGGTCGGCCCGATTGCCTTGTGGCAGTGAGCGGCGGACGAGACAGCATCTACGGGCTTCATTATATGAAGCAGGTTCTGAAGATGAACCCGATCGCTTATACGTACGACTGGGGCATGGTGACGGACCTTGCGCGTCGGAACATCTCCCGGATCTGTGGGAAACTCGGGGTGGAGCACATTCTTGTTTCCGCGGACATCAACAAGAAACGCGCGAACATTCGACGCAACATCCTGGCGTGGCTGAGACGACCGGATATGGGCGTAATTCCGCTATTCATGGCGGGGGACAAGCAATTTTATTATTACTGCGAGCGGATGCGGAAGCAGACGGGCGTCGATCTTGTGATCTGGTGCAGCGGCAGCGGCCTGGAGGATACGAAGTTCAAGTGGGGGTTGTGCGGCATTAATACGCGACTGGTGAATTTCAGAAATAAGCTGCGACTGTCGGCGTATTACGCCCGACAATTCGCGATGAATCCGGCGTATATCAATCGTTCGCTGCTCGATACGGTCTTCGCGTTTTACTCGTACTACGTCATACCGCACGACTATATCTATCTTTTTTCTTATCTACCGTGGGACGAGAACGAGCTTTTGTCCGTTCTGCGAAGCGAATATGACTGGGAGCTGGCAAGCGACACGAAACAGACCTGGCGCATCGGTGACGGCACCGCGAGCTTCTACAACTATATCTATCACCGGGTCTGCGGATTTTCGGAGAATGACACGTTTCGCAGCGAGCAGATCCGGCGAGGCATGATCACGCGCGACGAGGCGTTAAAGCACATCGAATACGAAAACCGGCCGCGATATGAGAGCATCAAGTGGTATCTGGGAATCATCGGCCTTGACGATGCGTTCAATCGTGTCATTGAAACGATCAATTGCATTCCGACGCGCTATGGCAGTTGACGGGCTTCGCTGATTGAAATCCGCTTCCGCCTGAAAACTGGATACGGTCGCTCATTTAGCAGTTTGTTCCGGCTGGCCATCCGTGCCGGAGCGGGTGCGAGTAACGACCCAGATCACACCGCCGATCAATCCTTGCAGCACCATGATGGCGAACACGCTGAGGCATGTCAGCAGGATCTGCTCCTGCGAAGCGCGGCGACCTTGCCAGACGCCGATGGCGATGACTTCCGTCAGTCCGCGGCCTTGAATCGTAATGGGGAGAACCGATGCAAGTATGAGCAAAGGCACGACGGCCAGATAGTTCTGAAAGGGCAGCGTCATGCCGAAAGCAAGGCCGGTCAACCAGTAGGTGGTTACGAGCAGCAGCGTATAAATCAAGGCAAGGATGTTCGATTCGTGGAGGGTTCGCGGATCTGAGAACATGGCTTTGATTGCATCGTGGGCCTTTGAGAGCTGAGCTGCGGCATATTGAATCAGCCCGCGCTTGTTGTATTTGAGATGCAGCGTGCCTTTTCGAATGCTGCTGTAGGATTTCATCAGGACCGGAATGAGGAGCGCGGTGGCGACCGCAGCTGGCAGCGCGACGCGCGTCCAGCCATGTTTGAACGATAAAACGATCGTCCCGACAACAGCCGCGACGACGAATGACATCGCCATGCCGTGGAGCCGCAGAGCGAGCAGGGAAACGACGAGATGATGCATCCGACCCGTATGGCGAAATGTCGCAAGGCGGTAGGCATCGCTGCCCAGTTTGCCGGGCGTGAATGAATCGAAAAACATTGATACAAAATTGACGCGCTGCATGCGCCATAGCGGCCAATGGCCACCGTCACTGCGGGCCAGCACATGCCACCGCCAACCTTGTACCAGGACGGCAGCCAGATAGACCGAAAACGCAGCTACGAGCAAACGCGGATCGGCAGCGCGAGTGCATTTGAGCAGATGCGGCCAGTTTGTGGTCCAGAGCACCGCGCCAAGCAGGAGTATCGGCACGATGGTGCGGACAATGCGCATCGCCAGGCGCCTTTTCTCGCCGAGTGTCGTCTGCTGCGTTGACGGGGATGCTTCGATCATGGGTTCGCGACGGATCCGACATGGAGCAGCTTATCGTCGGCGGGGAACCGGGTCGACGGCGGGATGCCCCGTGGTTAGTGTTTGAACATCGGGTCCGGTGGCGATACACTCAATCCGGCGGCCGATCAATTCAAATTCGAGGGTCGCGGCGAGAGGAGCCGAGATGGATTTCACATTCAAGAAGGCGCTGGTGACCGGCGGAGCCGGGTTCATCGGCAGTCACCTTGTCGAATCGCTCGTAAAAGCCGGTGTCGATACAATCAGCGTCGATAATTATTACGCCGGCAAGCATGAAAATCTTGAACATCTCAAGGGCTATAAGAACTTCCGCGAAGTAAAGGCGGATGTCACGGACTTCGCCGCCATGGAGAAGCTTTTTCCCGGCGTCGAGGTGGTCTTTCATCAGGCAGCGTCAAAGAAGACGATCTGCTTGAACGATCCGCGTCGTGATTTGCGGATCAACGCGGAGGGTACGTTCAATCTGCTTGAATTGGCCGTCAAACACAAAATCAGGAAGTTTGTCCACGCGTCGACCGGTTCGGTGTATGGCGAAGCACAGTATTTTCCTCAGGATGAGGATCACCCGCTGATTCCGACATCGTATTATGGTGTGAGCAAGCTGGCTGGCGAAAAGTATGTGCGGGCGTTTGATCACCTTTACGACCTTGATACGACGGTGCTGCGCTATTTTCATGTGTACGGCCCTCGTCAGGAATCAAGCGAAGTCGGCGGCGTCGTATCCATTTTTGTGCGCCTGATGTTGCAGGGGAAGCCGATCACGATTTTTGGCGATGGGACGCAGCAGCGTTCATTCACAGCGGTTGAGGATGTCGTGAAGGCTAACCTGCTGGCGACGATGTCAAAGTCGTCGCGTGCGCAGGCATACAACTGCGCGTCCGGGATCAAAGTGACTATTTCGGAACTGGCGGGAATGATCGCGGAGGATCTGGGGATTCGAGATCAGAAGATTGAATACAAGGACTGGATGCCGGGGGACATCAAGGTTTTCGAGATCGACAACACGCGGATTCGTCGCGATCTGGGTCTTCAGTTCGTCACTGACTTTCGCGCGGGTCTCCGACGGACGATCGGTTGGGCGCGGGATTATTTTCAAGGCCGAAAACCGGTAGCACAGGCGCAGGGACACTGAAGGGTTTTCGGGAGCTGAGTCGGCTGCCGCGCGGGACTGAATGCGCATCGCAAGGAAGCGGGCTTGTACAAGAATCATCGCATCGGGGTCGTTGTGCCGGCGTACAACGAGGAGGAACTTATCCTCGAGACGCTTGGTGGCATGCCTGAGTTCATCGACCGCATCTTCGTTGTGAATGACGCGAGCAAAGACGGAACTCTGGAACTGATACGCGGCCGCCGGGAGGTTGACCCGCGCATTGAAATTATCAATCACGAAACAAACAAAGGCCTGGGGCAGTCACTGATCGACGGCTATCTTGCGGCTGCTGATTCGGATGTTGATATCACGGTCGTAATGGCCGGCGACAACCAGATGCACCCGGGTGATCTGCCTACGCTACTTGATCCAATCATTGAGAAGCAATTCGACTATGTGAAGGGCAATCGGCTTCTGCATCGTGAAGTCGGCTCGATGCCTCGCCACCGGTTCTTCGGCAACGCGATTTTGACGATTCTCACGAAGTTTGCGACAGGTTACTACTCGCTGATGGATCCTCAGTGCGGCTACACGGCGATTCGGAACACGGCCTTGCGTGCGATCCCGATTGAAACCATGACCAAGGGTTACGGTTATAACGCCGACATTTTGAACATGCTGAACATTCTGCGGTTCGCGGTGACCGATGTTGAAGTACGGCCGGTGTACGACCGTGAGAAAAGCAAAATCAAGCTCTGGAAGTACATCCCGAAGACAAGCATGATCCTCCTGCGATTGTTCTTCCGCCGCCTGTGGAAGCGATACATCGTGCTCGACTTCCATCCGCTGGTCCTGTTCTACGGCTTCGCGGCGTTCAATATTGCGGTGATCATGCTGCCGTTTACGGTTCGATTCTTCTACATGTGGTTTACGGTGGGTGAGTTGCCGAGGACGACGCTGGCGGTCTTGATATCGACGTTTCTGGTCACCTTCCAGTCGATACTATTCGCGATCTGGATGGACATGGACTACAACAAGACCTCGCGGTAGAGCGTATCCATGATCTGGAAATGGGTGCTCATCGTTGCGGCAGGATTGACTCTCGCGGCGGTCGGCTGCGCGGTTTTCTATCATCGCAAGTTTCAAGTCAAACAGCCGCTCGGGGTCTTCCTGTTTCGATATTTCATCGGCGATTACCTGATCTTTCCCCTGAAGTGGTGTCCCGGAGTTCTGGGCATCGGGGCGAGAATGGCGATCTATCGGATGTTCTTCAAGCGGATGGGGCGACATGTCACCATTCTGGAGGGCGCGCATTTTATCAATCCGGGTCAGATTGAAATCGGCGACAACTCCGGGATCGGTTATGAGTGTTTTCTTGAAGCCACCGGACCGATCCGGATCGGCAGTTGGGTCCGAATGGGACCGCGCGTCAGTTTCTTCACGACCAACCATCAATTCGGCCGGCGCGATGTCCTTATCAAGCATCAAGGCTACTCAGTCGGAACGATCGAGGTGGGTGATGACGCATGGCTGGGCGCGAACGTCACGATTCTCTCAAACGTGAAAATCGGTCGCGGCGCGGTGATCGGCGCCGGCTCGGTGGTGACGAAGGACATCCCGGAATATGCGATTGCCGTCGGAAATCCGGCGAATGTTGTGAAGTACCGCGAATGATCATGGGATCGATCGTACCGAGGCGAAATGCGTCCATCGGTCGGCTTTCGCTGTCCCGATTCGTTGGTTCGGGATAGGATGCTTCATGGAATCTATCAAAGGGTCCAGAAGGCATGTGCGGCATATTTGGCGTGATTGCAGGCGATGGGGCGGAGATGACGGCGGATGCGTTTCGCGCCGCTGTCGACCGACTCTTCATCCTGTCCGAATCGCGCGGAAAGGAATCCGCCGGTCTGGCCTTGGTCAATGGCGGACCGATCCGGGTCTATAAACAGCCGATCGCTGCTTCGGAATTGGTTCGCAGCAGGCCGTATCGCATGCTCATGTCTGAGGCGCTGGCGCGAGGCGGGTCGGGGCGAGTCGGGAGGATCGGTCAGCCGCTCGCGATCATCGGGCATTCGCGGCTCGTGACCAATGGCGTGCAGGAGCGTCATTACAACAATCAGCCGGTCATTGCGGCGGACATGGTGGGGATTCACAACGGCATCATCGTGAACGATCGCGAACTATGGGCCGCCAACCCCGACATCCAACGGGCCTGCGAGGTTGATACGGAAGTATTGCTCGCGCTGATCCGTCGTCATCATCAACAGGGTATGACATTGGAAGCGGCTGTGCAGTTGGCCTTTCAATCGATTGTGGGTGCGGCGTCGGTCGCGGTGATTCTTCGCGAATTCAATGTACTGCTGCTGGCAACGAACAACGGAGCGCTTTACCTCTGCGAGAATGCGGCTTCCCGGTGCTGCGTGTTTGCATCGGAGGAGTACATCCTGCGACGCCTGCTCGAACGCGCCGAATTGCGGCAGATTTTCCAAATCAATGCGATTGAGAATCTATCCGCAGGATCCGCGGCGCTGGTGCGTCTGGACAACGGCAGGGTCGATCGATTCACGTTGTGCGATTCAGAACGCGTGCGGCCGTCGGCGGCGTGGGGGTGCGATGCCGGTGAGTCCGGTCCGACGGGAGCGATCGATGCGGGCGGGGCTTTGCTCGAACGCGAAATAGTCGATCTGTCGATGCAGCCCGGCTGGCGAATTGATCGTGGTGCGAATAGCGCGCGCCGTGCGGCTGATCGCGCGGGCGGTACCGCGGACGATGTGAGCCTGCTTTTCAAGGACAAAGATCGCATCGCGACGATCAGGCGATGCAGTCGTTGCATCCTGCCGGAGACGTTTCCGTTTCTTTCATTTGATGCCGACGGCGTTTGCAGCCTGTGCCGGAATCATCAGAGGTATCAATACCGAGGCAAGGATGAACTGCTTCGGGCGGTTGAACGCTACCGGCGGACTGACGGCAAGGCGGAGTGCCTGGTCGGCGTCAGCGGCGGACGGGACAGTTGCTACGGCTTGCATTACGTCAAGAACGTCCTCGGATTGAATCCGATCGCTTACACTTATGACTGGGGCATGGTGACGGACCTCGCGAGGCGGAACATCTCGCGGATGTGCGGCAAGCTGGGAATTGAGCACATCCTCGTCTCAGCGGATATCGCTCGAAAGCGGCGATTCATCCGGAAGAATGTGTCCGCCTGGTTGAAGCGACCGGACCTGGGCATGATTCCGCTGTTCATGGCTGGAGACAAGCAGTTCTACTATTACATGAATCAGCTTCGAAAGCAGACCGGAATTGATTTCATGCTCTTCTGTGCGGGGAATGAATTCGAGCAGACGAACTTCAAGACGGGATTCTGCGGTGTGGGCCCCGCGCCCAAAGGCATTCTTCGGTCGTTATCGCAGGGCAGCAAAATCAAGCTGGCCTCGTATTACGCCAGGCAGGCATTGTTCAATCCGGCATACATCAACACATCCGTCTTCGACACGGTTTTTGCGTATTTCTGTTCCTACATGATGCCACATGAATACCTGTACCTGTTCCATTTCATTCCGTGGGATGAGAAGCAGATCATGCAGACGCTCTTTGAAGAATATGGCTGGGAACTTGCCCCGGACACCGTCGCAACTTGGCGCATCGGTGACGGCACCTCGGCATTTTATAACTATATCTACCACACGGTCGCGGGGTTTACGGAAATGGATACCTTCCGAAGCAATCAGATTCGCGAAGGCATGATTTCTCGCGAAGAGGCGATCGAACTGGTCAGCAAGGAGAATCTGCCGCGATACGACGCGATCAAATGGTATCTGGACGTGATTGAGATGGACAGGCCGTTCAACGACGTGATCCGCACGATCAACGCCATTCCCAAGCGGTATTCAACGTGACAGTCCATCCTTGTCAGCGGCCGGTGCGAGCGTCGGGGATGTCGGCCAGAAAGCGGGAACAGCCTCGATGTCGACGATTGCGATTCCGAGCAAGTCTGCGGGCGTCAATGCGGAGGCCACGGCATGGAAGGATGGGGGTTTCAGGCCGGTCACATGCCTTGCCGGCATTCTGATCCTGTCCTGCGTGATCGACCTCTTCTTCTTTACGGGCTTCTACTCGAGTGATGACATCAGCTATTACGAGTTTGCACGCTATTGGTGGCGCTACGACACGTATCCGTCAGCGGGCGGAAATCTCATTGGTGGCCTTCGGCTGCCGATTATCCTTTGGAACCGAATCGCCATTTCCCTGCTCGGTCCGAATCCGCAAGCCGTGGCAGCGACCTACATTCTGATTCATCAGGCGCTGACGATTGTGACATTCGCATTGGCCGTGCGGTTATTCGATCGGCGGACGGCGCTGTTGGCGGCGTACCTATCCGCCTTGTCGCCCCCGCTGATTCAAATGAGCACCACGATATTGCCGGATATTCCCATGGCCTTCTTTGTCGCGCTGTCGCTATACGCTTTTTTCCAAGCTTACGACCGTCGAGATGGTCATGCGGCGCGCCCTTTGTTTCTGTGGATGCTTGTCTGCGGCGTGTCAGTCGGAGGCGCGTACCTGATCAAGGAATCAGGGCTGATACTACTGCCGTTTTACTTTGTGATGTGGCTGGTTTTCAGTCGAGGGCGACACGTCTTTACCGCGATTCAGATCGGATTTGCCTTTCTGCTCGGTATGGTGCTGGCGTTCGCGATCGAAACCGCGTTTTTCTCCACAGTTTTCGGCAAGCTGTTTTTCCGCCTGGCCTGGACGGTTGAAGACCTGGATCCCTCCGTGCGCAGCCATGTCTCAGCGTACGGCATTGATCCCCTCACCCGATTCGAATGGGCGCAGCGTCGAATGAATGAGTACTACGGATATCTGCCGACTTTCTTCAAGTGGTTCCTCGTTGCGATCTTGGCGCTCTATCCGTTCCTCAAGAATGCACGATGGCCGATTGCCGCCATGCTGCTCTGGCAGTTCGGATTTCTGACATGGGGCACGATGCGCTGGTCAGAGTACTTTCCGCCGAGCATTCAATCACGCTATTACGTCGCCGCTCTTCCTTTTGCGATCATCATGGTTTCTTTTGTTGCGTGTCGGATGCTCGCACTGATCGATCGCGTCCGCATCGCGAAGCTCAGGCGATTATTGCTTGGTCTGATGGCAGGCATCCTGATCGCTTCGCCGCTGCCCGGGCTGTCCGTTGCAAACGAAATGGCTGGAAGAGCATATCGCGCGTCAACCATCGGGAACGCGGCGGCGGCATTGAGCTTCGCGCTGAGTCAGAACGACGGGCCGATTGTACTCTCGTCTTATCTTCGTCATCGCATGAAATATGTCTATCAAGACATGAATGCTCCGTGGATCATGAACGCGAACCTGATTGACGAGGGCCAACTCACATCGATGCTCAGCGCCGGCCCGTTTTATTATGTCGAGGCGGCGCGACAGCCGTTCGCGCCGCGGACGCTCATTGATCAGCTGCTAAATCACCTCATTGTCGGTCAACTTGTGCTGCCGCGCCCGACTCCTCCGCCGACCAGCATGCCTTTTGACGATCCGATTCTCGGTGCTGATGAAGGCGATGCGGACGGGGGGGGACCAGATCAGGTAATATGCTGGTCCGCCGATCACGGGTCGCTCGGAACTTTCCGCATTGGCGACCTACAGGCAGATGTTCAGCACGTTGGTTGGTTCAATCCGCTGAAGACGCGCACGGCAACGCTGGGCCTCGTGGTGGGCCACTCCATCGTCTCGGATTCGCTCGTTGAAAAGCGGATAGGCACGCATTCCGTTCGGCTGGTCAAAGTGGTTCCGCGCAGGCTGGTACCGGCGTGGCGCGCGGTCGGGACGCCGGCGGGGCATGCCCATCCTGAATCATCGAGCGATATCCGTGCCGATCTGCGTGCGGTGGAGTATGACCTCTCTTCATCGTTGCAGAACTGGGGCTTGTCGAGGAGGACTGCGTCGTCCCGGGGAATCGAGAACGAGCCCGAATTGAAACCGACGACGCGATTGATTGGCCGGGCGGATGCCGGCCCAAACATACTGCTTGTCCTGTCGAAGGGTGAATATGAATGGCTCACACTGGGCGGCGAGTGGAAGCCAGATCGTTTGCCGCTTCGGCCGAATCGACGATACGAGTTCACGATCGAGACCGAATCTGAAGGCACGGCCGCAGCCGACGTGCGGCTTGAGGTATTCTCCGATCCGACCGTCCGGCAACTCCTCCTGCAGAAGACGATCGCGCTGCGTCCGGGCGCGGCGCGCTTCGCCCTTCAGACCGGGCCGGCGCCTGCATTCTTCCGAACGTCGTTCAAATTGACCGGAAAAGGGCAATTCCGAATCAATCGTTTTCTGATCGATTCCCTCGAAGAGCCCGGACGGCCAGATTAGCCCTTCGTGGTTCCGATTTCTCCATTGCCCGGGTGACATGCTCAGAAACGGCCCCGGCCTAATTCAATCCGGGATGCCGTACTTAAGAATCGTGGGGCCGAAGAATGGGGACCGGGGCCGCCCCTTCCCGGAAATCGGAAACTGCGTCAAGAATTCCTAAATTTCCACAAAGAATTATGAAATGTCGGGGCAGATTCCCGCATCCAACGGGTACTTCCGTCCGGTCGCGGCCGGCTGTCGTGTCGCGAATTGATGTACGCGGATAGGAGGATGCGGAATCATGCGGCGAATCCTGGGGCAGTTTTCGGCAGTCATTGTTGGTTGCGTGACGGCCTGTATCTTCTGGTTTGCAACGGCCAGCCACGAGGAAAATGTCTCCTCCCTCGTCGGTGATGTCGCTCAAATTGCGATGGTCGCCAGTCGCTGAATCGCTTCGAGCCGATCAGCTACAGCAGGGTTCGCATGGTCTCGCAGACTCGATCGACGTCGGATGCGGTGAGATGCCCGTGGAATGGCAGGGCGATCGTTCTTGCAGCGACTCGTTCACACTCGGGGAAGTCGCCTTGCTTGTAGCCAAAATCGTCGCGGTAGAACCGTTGGAGGTGGATTGGAGCAAAGTAGTTTGAGCAGCCGATGCCGCGGTCCCTCAATGCATGAATGATGGAATTGCGTCGTTCTTCGGTGTAATCGTCGGCGAGTTTCACAACGAATACAAACCAGCTGATCTCGCAATCGTCCGGCACGCGCTGCATGGAGATGCGGGATTCGTCGGCCAGCCGCTCGCGATACCATGCGGCGACGCGGGCCCGCTTCGCGAGGATTTCGTCAATCCGTCTCATCTGAGCGGCGCCGATCGCACAAGCGATGTCGCTGAGCCGGTAGTTGTGCCCAAGTCTTTCATGCGCGAGCCAGCCCATGCCGGCGTCGCGGCCCTGATTTCGCATTGATTGGCAAAGCCGGGCGATTTCATCGTCGTTTGTGACAATCATCCCGCCTTCACCGGTGGTAATCTGCTTGTTCGGGTAGAAACCAAATACGCCGGCATCGCCGAAGCTGCCGAGCATTTTGCCTTTGTATCTGGCTCCCAGCGCTTCACAGGAGTCTTCGACTACCCGGAGTCGGTGCCGCGCAGCGATTTTGAGGATTTCGTCGAGATCGGGCGCGACGCCGAATACATCCACCGGGATAATCGCGCGGGTTTTGGAGGTGACGGCCGCCTCGATTCGCGCCGCGTCGATGTTCCATGTTTCCGGATCGATATCGACCAAAACCGGCTTGGCCCGCTCGAACATTGCGCAGTTTGTCGAGGCAACAAAGGAGAACGGCGTGCTGATTACTTCGTCGCCCGGCTGGACGCCGACCGCTCGCATGAGCAGGTGAAGGCCGCATGTGCCGTTAGTGACCGCCACGGCATGTTTGGTGCCTACATATGCCGCGACGGCACTCTCGAATTCCGTCACCTTCGGCCCCAAGGACAGGCGGCCGCTGCGAAGGACCGCGGCGACCGCTTGAATTTCCGCGTCAGTGATGTCGGGGGAGGACAAATCGATGGGCTGCATGAACGACCTCAATTCAGGGAGTTGTTCGCCGGTGTCCCCGTTCGAACTTTCGCAGCGATCAACAGGTTTCATTGTAATCGAAACGAATGATGACAACAGGCGACCGGAATTCCGACATGCTTCGCCGGAGCGGCCCGCCTCTGAGCAATCGGGCAGCTTGTTTTGATAATCAAGGTACGAATCGTGCGGGTATTCAGTGCGCGGAGGATCGAGTCGTGATGTTCGGTCGGCCTTCCGGGATGCGGTCATCCGAAGATTCATCGCTGACGTTTTTCGCTTGACACCCCCAGCGCCGGATCGAATAATCCTGATGGTTATGGGAGCAGGGCTCCGGCTTGTCGGTCCTGGCGGTGCTCGCTAGACTGCAAGGTTTGGAACGGCGGCGAGGTTCGCCGTATTTATTTGTCCGAGATCGTGAAAGAAATCACGAACTTCGCGTGGCTGGATTTACATTGCGGTCAGCCTGTTTTCGATGTCGCAACATTCGGAATCACATGTAAACTCTGCTGATTCGGAGAGCTACGGATCCTCGATGGAGGGCGTTCGTCCGGTTTCGTCGAGCGCGCCGCCGTCCGTGGCGACGCTTGCCGGCAAGCTCTTTGTCGTGCCGGCGATCGTGGTGTGTCTCATGCTCGGAGCAGCGGTTCTGGTCGTGATGTTCGGCACGTCGAGCATTGATCAGCCGGCGACGGTGAGCGAACTGATGCGCGTGATCGAGGCCGACAGCGGCGATCGCGAAGGCCTGATGCTCCTGCCGGCTGCGAAGGAGTCCTGGCAGGCGGCACAGGAACTCGCGAATCGGTTTGAACGGCGCGATTTCAAGGACGAGGCTGAGGCGGAAGCCGCGGCCGATCGAGTGATTGCGGCTTTGAAGTCTTTTTCAATCGCTGCCCCGGCGACGGCTGTGACTGAGAAAGAGCGAAAAGGCGAGAAGCGGGATCATTTCCTTATTCTCGCCCTGGCCCGGCTTCAGACGCCGAAGGCCGTGCCGGCGATTGTGGAACTTCTGCGGCATTCGAACGCCACGACTCGCCGGGTGGCGCTGCAAGCGCTCTCGATGATGGACAAACTGCCGGCGGCTCGGGCGTCGATCGATCAGGTGTATCCGCTGCTGCGGGATCCGGATGTCGCGGTGCGGATTGTGTCGTGTCTGACCGTAGCCTCTCTTGCGGACCGCGGCGCAGACCGGCCGATTCGAGAGGTGGCAACGCTGCTGGAAGGAGACCGCGAGGAACAGTGGAACGCGGCGGCCGCACTGGCCAAGCTTGGCAGTCCGCGCGGCAAGCTGATCCTGATGAATATGCTGGATCGCGGTTTCTGGGAACGGCTCGACCTGGATTACGTGGAGGGCGGCGGCCGGGTGTTGCGACGGCTTTCAGCAAGCGAAGTGAATGACCGATTGTGCGGAGCAATCTTGTCCGCCTCGTATCTTGGCGATTCGGACGTGCAGTCGCTGATTCAGAAGTTACGCGATCAGGATTCCGCGATTCAGGTTCGGGAGGCGGCTCGAATGGTGCTTGAGAAGAATGCCAATGGCGAAAGTCGGCGGTCGGCGGTGACGCGCGTCGCCCGCATCGGCGAGGGGTGTTGATGGCCACGAAGCAACTCGTCACGAAGGTGTGGATTGCCCCGGGCTGCATTGTATGCGATGCGTGCGAGACCACCGCGCCAGACGTCTTTGAAGTCCAGCACGAAAACAACACCTGCATCATTCGCCCGGCGGCGCTGGAAGTTGAATTCACCAAGCCGCGCAGCGAGCTGATCGTACAGGCTGCGGAAGAGTGCCCGGTCGATGTGATCAAATTCGAGACCGTTGCGGTCGAAGTGGCGGATGATGCGCCGGGGGCACCGGCGCCAACGGCCGGCAAGCCCGCGCAGCCGGCTGAAGCCGGACATGCGCCTGCGGCCGCGGCCAAGCCTGCTGCGAAGGTTGCGGCACCGCCCAAGCCAAAGGTGGTCGATCCGGCCATTCAGGCTCTGCTTGCGGCGACGACGGTTCGCGGCGGACATGCCGTGATTCATTCGGGAACGAAGGATGCGCCCGATGGCGTGAAGCAACTCGCCAAACTGCCGATCGACCAGTTGCCCCCGGATGCGCGGCAACAGCGGATGCTCGAGAAGTCGAAGCCGCAAAAGCCGGAAGGCGAGCCGACCCGACGCGATATCATGGTCGCCGCAGGTTGGGCGTCGATGCTTGTGGTGGGTGGCGGCAGCACGCTCGAGTTTGCCCGTTTCATGGCACCGAACGTTCTGGAAGTGCCGGATCCGAAGGTGCGCTGCGGCGCACTCTCGAAGTACTTGGCGATGGCTCCCGGAGATGTTAACGAGGATTTCAAGCCGGAGAAACCCAGCGGCTTCTGGATTGTTCGGGAAGAGGATCGAATCGTTGCCATGTCGATCATCTGCACGCACCTCGGTTGCATTCCTTCATGGCTGCCGAACGATCGAAAGTTCAAGTGCCCGTGTCATGGCAGCGGCTTCAAGGCGAACGGCGTCAACTTCGAGGGCCCTGCTCCGCGACCGCTGGAGCGATTCAAGATCTATGTCGACGGCGACGAAGTGATCGTCGATCGATCGAAGAAATTCCTCGCGATGGGCCCCAATGACCTCGCGGTATGGAATGATCCGGAGGCGTACATTCCCGCATAGCGACAGGATTCAGCACGGGGCGGCCGGTTGGGAGTCAACTTGGCCGCGGCGCAGGCACAACACCCGGCCTCGGTCACGGCGTTGACGAGTTCCGGCCATTGTTACTGGAAGCGATTGATGAGTCTGTTTAACTCAGTCGGTGAATACATACGGGGGAGCCAGATCTGGGGCTCCATTTTCCGCCACGGCATTCCGCGCGATCGTCGCACCCGCGCGATGGCCATTCTCAGCAACGTATTTCTGCACCTGCATCCGGTGGCGGTTCGCAAGAGCGGTATTCGTCTGTCCTTCACCTGGTGTATGGGCGGACTGACGTTCTTCCTGTTTCTGGCGGAGACGATCACGGGCGTTCTATTGATGTTCTACTACCGCCCGGTGGTTGAGTACGCCTATTCGGATATTCTCGAGCTGCGAGCCACGGTGACGCTCGGATTGCTTCGCGAGATTCATCGCTGGGGCGCGCATGCGATGGTCATCGCAATCTGGCTGCACATGCTGCGCGTCTTTCTGACCGGTAGCTACAAACCGCCCCGTGAATTCAACTGGGGTGTCGGGGTGGTGTTGCTGGTCCTTACGCTCCTGCTCTCATTCACGGGCTATCTGCTTCCGTGGGATCAGTTGGCGATCTGGGCCATTACGGTTGGTTCCAACATGGCTCGCGCGCATCCGTTTCTTGGTCATGAAGGTCCGGGGTCATCGCTCCTGATGATCGGGGATATTCCCCTGATTCATGCGGGCTCCGACGCAAGATTTCTGCTGCTCGGCGGCACGTCGGTGGGCCCCGGCGCGCTGCTCCGATTCTATGTTCTGCATTGCATCTTTATTCCGCTGGTCGTTGCCGTGCTGATTGCTGTGCACTTCTGGCGAATCCGGAAGGATGGAGGCATCTCCGGACCGCTGTAGTGCATGGCACAGGCGACCTTCGCGCGACGTGACGCGGAGCGAGTTTCCCAGGCTTTCGGAACGAGTCAACCTGTGATGAGAATGAATCTCCATAACCTGCTGGCGGCGACGAACGAGGGCGGACTCGGCGAGCTCATCAAGCGAAAGCTTAACGAGTGGAGCGATCCGAAGTACTTCGTTACCGCCACCATCGTCCTGCTCATCATCTCGCTGGTCGCCTATCGGCGATGGACCCGGCCACGGGTCGCCGCGATGATCGGCCTTTTTTGTGTGGCGTTCTATGTCTGGAGCGCTTTCGACGAGAATTTCGCCAAGATCATTACGAAGCCGGACAACGTGCCCATCACGATCATGCTGGTCGCGACGGCGCTCGTGACGTGGGTCGGCTTCCGCCAGGCGGCAATCAACGATGAGCGGATGGAGCGGGGTGAACCGCTCATCGAAAGCGGCGCGGATGACAAGGTTCTGGTCTGGCCGGACCTCGTCTATACCGAATTGATCTGCATGATCCTGTGCAGTGTGCTGCTGGTCGTATGGGCGATCATTCTGAAAGCGCCGCTCGAACCGGCCGCGAATCCGACCAATATTCCGAACCCTTCCAAGGCGCCGTGGTACTTTCTCGGCCTGCAGGAACTGCTGGTCTATTTCGATCCGTGGATCGCCGGCGTTCTTCTGCCGCTCCTGATTATCTTCGGGTTGGTCGCGCTACCTTATATCGACAAGAACCCGCGAGGCAACGGCTACTACACGTTCAAGGAACGCAAGTTTGTCATCTCGATGTTCATGTTCGGCTGGGCGATCATGTGGATCGTTCTCATTGTGCTCGGCACGTTTCTCCGGGGGCCGAACTGGAACATCTTCGGTCCTTATGAAACATGGGATCCGCATCGACCGGCCGCGCTGCTGAACGTGAATGTCTCGGACTTGTTCTGGGTGGTTCTGCCGTCGTGGCTTGACGTGAGCTGGTGGAAGCCGGGCCTGCCGACGGAGTCTTTCCTCGGCATACCCGGTTACCTGGTGCGCGAGGCGCCGGGATGGGTGCTTCTCGGGACCTATTTCTTCGTGCTCCCCGGACTTCTGGCTGCCACATTCTTCAAGAAGATCTATCGCGACATCGGATTCATCCGATTCAGCGTGTTCTGGATTCTGATGAGTTGGATGTTCATCGTCCCGATAAAAATGGTTTTGCGCTGGGGCTTCAATTTGAAGTACTTCCTCGCTCAGACGGAGTGGTTCTTCAACGTTTGAGGACTCGGCGGCTCGCATACGGAAATCGCGCACATGCCCGTTACGACTGACACGCTCTGGAATATCAGGCGACTCAATGTATGGTTCGGTGTCGCATCTCTGATCGCGCTGATCTCGTTCGCATGGATGATGTGGCACGACTACAAGCGTCCGTGGCGCGACATCCAAGTTGAGTACAGCAACGTCCGCTCCGCGCTGGCCCATTTTACGGCGCTTTCCTACCAGACCGACGAAGCCCGGGCGCGACGCCAGCAACTCGAAAAGGCCGTCGCCGATGCGGAGGCCGAACTGGCGGCACCCGAACTCAAGGCGCGAATCAGCGAACTCGAAGGCAGTGCACGCGAGCTGGAGGGCCGACTCCAGGGCGTTTCGCTGACCTATGGAAATCGCAACGCCGAACTCGGCGTGACTGCGTTTCTGCTTGAAGAAAAGAAAATGGTGTACGGGCAGTCCCATCCGGAAACCCGGAAGGTCGCTGACCAATATGAGCGGGAAATCAACGCCATTCAGTCGCTGAAAGCCGAGAAGGACAAGCTGGAAGATGCGCTTCGCGAAAAGCACACTGAACTGAAGTCCATTCACGCGAAGCTCACGGCCGCGAAACGCGCGCTCGGTTCCGACCAGAAGGGTGAAGCGGACGCGAAATATCGCGACAAGATGTTCGGCCCGGGCGTCATTCGTACGCTGCTCAATCTGCCGATTCTGGATGCCTTCCCAACGAAGGACACGCCGGGTCGTGAAGAGATTAAACAGGTCTTCATGCCCGACATTCGCGTCAATTACAACTTCACCGATTCGCACGCGACCGATCGCTGCATAACCTGTCACTTCGCGATCGACGATCCGACTTTCAGCAAGGAAAACTACATCAAACAGGCGGAAGACGCGCTCAAGTCTTCGATCGTCGCGGAGAATCTTCGCGACAAGAATGAAGCGATGGTGGCGACGTTGGCCGTTCGACTGGCGGATGTCAAACCTCCACCCCCGGAAGTGGATGCGAACAAGTTTGTCAACGCATTTGTCAATGCCGCAAATATTTTTCTTGAAGAAACGAATCGTCCGTTAATTCCAGCCGCGGAAATTCAAGCCGCTTTCACAACTGAAGCGCCCGATCGGGGCAGGGTTCAGTCCGAGATCGAAAAGGCATTTCGCCGGATTCTCGCGGCGGCGCGGCCTGAATTGAAGTCCGGCAACAGTTCGCGGACTCTGAGCTATGGCGAAATGACGCCCCGGCAGCAGGATGATTACTTCAAGAGTCTGACGGCCGCGATGAATCTTTACCTCTCCAAGGCCGTGGACGGCCGGCGTCCACCCGCTGAGTTCCAGCCGGTATTGGCGGCGCATCCACGATTGGACCTGTTCGTGTCGCCCAATTCGCCGCACCCGATGAAGAAAATGGGCTGCACAGTCTGCCACGAGGGCTCCGGTCGCGATACGGATTTCATCCTCGCGGCGCATATGCCCGCGAATTCCGCTCAGAAGAAGGAATGGGCGAAGAAGTATTATGTCAAGGAACTGGGCCTTCCGCTTTCGACATTCCACATCGTGGAGGAATTCTGGGAACGGCCGATGTTGCTGTCGAAGTATACCTCCGCCAGTTGTGTAAAGTGCCATGATCAGGTGTATGACCTTGAACGGCACGAGACCGAACCGCTGCAAGATGCATCCAATGTCGTCAAGGGTCGCGACCTGTTCACGCGGGTCGGCTGCATTAACTGTCACAACGTCGAGGGCTTGTCTGAGTCTCGGCGCGTCGGGACGGACTTGACGCATGTCGGCAGCAAACTTTCGACGGGATTCATCGAGCGATGGGTCGATTATCCGAATAATTTCCGCCCGTCGACGCGAATGCCGCATTTCTTCCATCAGGAGAATAATACCCAGTCGAGCGCCAACGCCGATTTCGACCCGCATCCGGAGTTGCGAACCGAGACCGAAATCAAGGCGATGGCCCACTACCTGAAAGTGTTCTCGAAGCCGTTCGACGCCTTGCCTTTGCCGGATGGGGTCGAAGGGGATCCCGCCCGTGGTGAGGAGTTGCTCACGTCGATCGGCTGTCTCGCTTGTCACGTCGATCTGGAAGCGAAGGATTCCGCCGATTCCGAAGGCCGAACCATCGGCGAGAATTGGATCGTCACGGACATCGCCATGGCGGAAGCCGAGAAACAAGCGGCCGGCATGATATCGCAGGGGCGTGAGCCCAGCGTCGAAGAGAAGCAGGGCTTCATCGATGCGGCCATGGCAGAAGCGAAGGCCGCGTTCGAACGGATGTCCAAGAATGACCGCGCGCGGTATGCCTCCCGTCGATTTGACCGGCACCGCCGCGACAAGGCCCGACTGGCGGCAAAGACGGAACTGTTCCTGGCGGACAATGAATCGCGCGATCCTGATCCTTTCAAGACGTATGTTCCGCCGGAAT
Source organism: Phycisphaerae bacterium (assembly GCA_019636475.1). NCBI lineage: Bacteria > Pseudomonadati > Planctomycetota > Phycisphaerae > Phycisphaerae bacterium. The sequence goes on along the minus strand of JAHBXN010000005.1, from coordinate 303,453 downwards.
TCACCCGTCATGGTCCTGAACTTTCCGGCTTGGGCACAAAGCTGGTCAACGATCCGAACGATGCTGCGCAGGTGGAACGGGGCAAGACCTGGCTCTACAACTGGCTGTCAGACCCGCGGCATTATTCGTCCTACACCGTGATGCCCCGGATGTTCCGGGACAATTACTACCAGGATCTACCGCCCGCGGAGCAGAAGAAACGCAACGATCAGGACATCATGGATGTCGTTGCCTATCTGCTGTCATTGCGCAACGACGACTTCAAGACCGAGCCGTTTGCGATGACGCCTGAACATGAGGCGGAAATGAATCGCCTCATCCTGATGCTACTCTCGGGTCAGAACACCGAAGCCGTATCGAATCGAATTCTGTCCGACGAGAAGGCGGACCCGTCCGACGAGTTTGGGCCGCTCACGCGCGCGATCGTCGCTCAGACGGCCTCGTCGTTTGGGGTCGGCGAGGAAGGACGGCGTCGCGTGGCGCACCTTATCGACTCGCAGGCGGGTTCGCTCCGGGAGCGACAGCAGCTCTATTTCGGCATGAAAATGATCAGCCACTACGGCTGCTACGCATGCCACACCATCGCCGGCTTCGAAGATGCCACACGCCCCGGCACTGAATTGTCGACCTGGGCGCAGAAGTTCATCAGTCAGCTCGACTTTGCGTTCTTCTCCCCTGTGTTCGAACACGATCACGAACTGAAGCCCGAGGTGTTTGGCAATCTCTACTTGAGCACCACATCACAGGACAAGGTCGAATTCTCGCACCTGATTCGCGACATCGGCGAGACGGCGGACGATCTGCTCAGTGGATCTGCCGGCGCGATTCCGACGAGCGGAAATATCCCTCAGCAGATTGTTCACAACCATGCCGCGTTCGCCTATCACAAGCTTCGCAATCCTCGCATCTGGGATCGTGAAAAGATCAAGAAGCCCTATGAAAAACTTAAGATGCCGAACTACTTCTTCACTGAGGCCGAGGCTCGGGCGCTCACGACTTATGTGCTGAGTCGGCGCGATCCGGACGTTCGTCCTGCCGTGAAGATTGCGTATGATGGCACGCCGGTCGGTCGAATTGCTCGCGGCCGGGAACTGGCGCACGAATTGAACTGCATCGGCTGCCACACGATCGAAGCCGATCAGGAAGCCACGATTCATCAGTACTACTCCGAGGATCCGGGCCTCAGCGACAGCATCAGGTACAGCGTCCGCTTCCGGCCGCCGCTGCTCTGGGGCGAGGGTGCGAAGGTTCAATACGACTGGCTGTTCCGGTTTCTTAACAATGTCGAGATGCTTCGTCCGTGGTTGATTGCCCGCATGCCAAGCTTCCACCTTACGACGGAGGAAGCGACGACGCTGGTCGAGTATTTTGCCGGTCTGAGCGAATCCGAGGCCGATCTGCTTCGAGGCAGGATCAAGCCGATTGCACGTTATCTCCGGGATGTCCACTCAGGCGGGGCGGCATCGACGATGAATCCGCACTGGTTTGAAGAGGACAAGTTTGCGGAGTCTGCTCGATTTCTCAAGAGCTACGCGGTTCGGCACAAGCAGTCCAATCCGTTTGAGTTCGTCACATCGCCGGACGACGACGCAGATCAGGTGGCGCAGACGCTCGACGATGCTTTCAAGAAGGCAATCGGACGCGCCGATTTCCTTGCCGAGCTGTTCGGAGTTCAGTACCCATACAATGATCTCCGGTCGCACACGATCAGCGACGAGCGATTCAAGCTCGGTGAGCAGTTCTTTTACGACCAGAAATGTCTGGCCTGTCACGTGGGTGGAGACCCGACTGTCCCGGGCACGACCACCGAGATCAAGGCGCCGAACTTCGCGCTGTCCTACAGGCGATTGCGCTATGATTGGATTGTGAAGTGGCTGCAGGATCCGCAATCCATTCAGCCCGGAGCCAACATGCCGCAGATCTTCCAGGGCGGCAATGCGTACGCTTCGCTCCCTGAGGAAATACGCACAGAGAAGGAAAAGCTCTTCGGCAAGTCGATCGAGGATCAGGCACATCTGCTCGTGGATTTCCTTTTCGCGCTGGGTGAACGGAAATACACGGCGATTCAGCCGGGCGCTGCGGAAAAAGGCACGGAATCGACCGACCAGTCGGACATGGAGTTTGATTTCGATTCAGGGGGTTCCGAGAAAAAAGATCAGGATGTCGAATTCGACTTCGATCGTTAATGATCTGCTGAATTTGCTCCTCGCCTTGTCGGCGTGGAGCGTGTCTGTAGTTAAGTGCGTTGGTTGAGTGCGGCTGGGTGCAAATATGCCTGCCGCAACTTGAAAATAAAGGCGTTTCCGGTACAACGGCGGGTACCGGGGGGCGTTCTGGTGTCCGTGAACTGGGTAGCATAAGGAGTAAAAGAACATGACAAAAAAAATGTTGACGTGGGTGATGGCCTGTTCAGTTGCGGCTCTGGCTGTCGCGCCAGCGTTCGCGGATGGGAAAAAGGGCACGGCCGTGATCAAGGGCAAAGTGGTCCTCGATCCTTCGGTGACAGCGCCGAAGGTCAAGCCACTCGCGATGAAGGCAGATGCGACGTGCGAGAAAGAGAATCCAAAGGCGGTTCCGGATCAATCGCTGATCGTGTACGCGAGCGAAGGCAACGCGGTTCCATACGTCTTCATCCAGATCACCAAGGGTATCGACGACAAGTATGACGCCCCGGAGACGCCGGTTGTCCTCGACCAGCAGGGCTGCGTGTACCACCCGCATGTAATGGGAATGGTGGCCGGCCAGGGAATTGACATCGTCAATAGCGATCCTGTCAATCACAACATTCACTCGCTGGCGAAGAAGAATCCGCAGTTCAATTTTGCGCAGCCGAATAAGGACATGAAGAAGGAGCTTCGCGGCAAGGAGACCTTCTCGAAGCCGGAAATCGTCAAGATCAAGTGCGACGTTCACGGTTGGATGGCGGCTTACGTCGGCGTGGTCGCACACCCTTTCTTTGCGGTCACCGTATCCCACGAGAGTGACGGCGGCGACAAGGCCAAGCGTGGAACCTTCGAAATCAAGGATCTTCCCGCGGGCAAGTTCGAGCTCGAATTTTGGCATGAGACGTTCGGCGTCGTGAAGCAGGAAGTTGAAGTCAAGGACGGCGAAACCAAGGAAATTGAAGTCAAGATCGGCGGCAAGAAGGCGCTCGCGCCGACTTTCCGTGAAGTCGAGATTACGGCTTCGAATACCAATGGTGCGTCTACGTCAGATTGCTGCCGGGACAAATCGGAAACCGTGAATTGCCACGATTCGAAGCCGGCGGTTGACGTTGCCAAGTAAATCGCGCATGTACTGCGGCGCGGCTTGAATAGCAGGAATGCGGTTCGAGCCCGTCGCGGATCCGCGATCCCGATCGAAATCTTCTCGAGATCGGTCGGCAGGCTGGTCGGGCGTGTGTCGCCGGAATCCGGCGCGATGGCTCGTTATGCAGGCCGATGATCCTCCAAT